>DASUMF010000110.1:0-18034 GCA_036277835.1 Acidimicrobiia bacterium | reverse complement strand
GCCGACGCCGTCGAACGCATCACCCTCACGAGGAAGCGCTGTGCTCACCCCTCGAGCGCGTGCGCCTCGTGCGACTGCTGCCACGCCTGGAACATTGCCGCGTACCGGCCGCCCCGCGCCAGCAACTCCGCGTGCGGCCCGACCTCGACCAGCCCGCCCTCCTCGACCACCGCGATGCGATCGGCGCGCATTGCGGTGTTCAGGCGGTGGGCGATGAGAATCGCCGTGCGGCCCTCGAGCAGCACGTCGAGCGCTCCCTCCACGAGCGACTCGGTCGCGAGGTCGAGGCTCGAAGTCGCCTCGTCGAGGATCAGCACGCGGGGGGACGCGAGGAACGCGCGGGCCAGCGCGATGAGCTGGCGCTCCCCTGACGACAAGGTGACGCCCCGCTCGTGACAGGGCGTGTCGAGACCGTTCGGCAGCGACTCGATGAGCTCCAGGATCCCGACCGCATCACAGGCGGCGAGGACGTCGTCACGCGTCGAGTCGGGGCTCGCGAACTGGATGTTGTCGCCGATGGTGCCGGCGAAGAGGAACGACTCCTGGGGCACCACACCGAGTTGACGACGCAGGGAGTGCAGCGTGACGTCGGAGACGTCGTAACCGTCGACGAGGATCCGGCCCTCGAGCGGGTCGTAGAACCGCGTGAGGAGCTTGGCGATCGTCGACTTGCCGGCGCCGGTTGGACCGACGAGCGCGAACGTCTCCCCTGCCCCGATCGTGAGATCGACGTCGCGCAGCACGATGGTGTCGGGCGAGTACCCGAAGGTGATCCCCTCGAGGGTGATCTCGCCTTCGATGGGCGGCAGCTCGATGGCGTCGGCCTTCTCGCGCACCGACGGCACGGTCGAGAACAGCTCGCTCAGCTTCGTGATCGCCGCCCCACCCTGCTGGTACGTGTTGTAGAGCTGGGCCAGCTGCTGGATCGGTGCGAACAGCCGCGTGAGGTACAGCATCGACGCGGTGAACGCGCCGAGGCTCAGCGAGCCGTTGATCACCATGTTGCCGCCCACGAGCAGCACGACACCCTGTGCGAGCACACCGACGAGCTGCGACCCGGGCCCGTACACGGCGCCGATGTGCGCGGTGTAGAGGTTCGTCTTGCGGTACTCGCCCACGATGTTGCGGTGCTTCACGTTGTTGTAGGACTGGCGGTTGTTCGCGGCGACGACGCGCGTGCCCGACAGGTTCTCCTGGAGATCCGACATCACCGCCGCGATCCAGTCGCGCACAGCCAGGTACCCGTGGTCGGACTCGTTGCGGAACCAGATCGTGAGCAACGTCATGGCCGGGATGGAGAATCCCACGACCCACAGGGCGAGCGTGGTGCTCATCGCGAAGAGCTGCCACACGATCACCACGAGCGTGCACACCTGCAGCCACATGTTGACGAGGCCCTGCTGGAACAGCACCTGGATCGCTTCGATGTCGCTCGTGACGCGGGTCATGATGCGACCCGCCTTCTCGTCGGTGAAGAAGTCGAGCGAAAGGCGCTGGATGTGCGCGAAGACGCGCACGCGCAGGCCGTACAGCAGGTCTTCGCCGATGCGACCGGACCAGCGCGCACGGATCGAGCCGATGATGGTCGCAAGGACGAGCAGGCCGACGAAGATCCCGGCCATCGCGGCGACGTAGCCGAAGTCGGGGTCGGCGACGTTGATGCCGTTGTTGATGGCCAGCTCGACGAGACGCGGACCGAACTGGAGGCAGAAGGCCTCGATCGCCACGAGGATCAGCACGCCGAGGATCGGGATCCGCCGCGGCCACAGCAGCTGCTTCAGCGTGAACGGCTTCTCGTTCTCGTCGATGACCTGCGTGAACGGGACGTCCTCGAGCTCGTACTCGCCTTCGTGCTCCGTGAGCTGGTTGACGCGTTCGAGCACCTCGGGCGGGATCCCGGCGAACTGCGAGCCCGTGCCCTGCATCGCCTGCGCCTGCCCCGGCGGGGGGCCGATGGGCGCTCCGCCGCCCATGCCGCCGCCCCACATCAGACGACGCCCCCGAGGTCGATCTCGCCGGTGCCGTCGGCGACGCCGTTCACGCCGTCCAGGCCGTTCACGCCGTTGCCGTTCGGGCTGCGGTTGGCCGCTTCGTGCTCGCGCATCTCTGCCAGTGACAGCTCCTCGATGCGCGCGCGGCGCGCATCCTCTTCCTGCGCGTCGAGCTCCTCGGTGTGCTCACGCTCGTAGTCCTCCTCGGCGTGGGCGAGGATGTCGCGGTACAGGGGCACGTCGCGCAGCAACTCGTCGTGACGGCCGTCGGCGACGATGCGGCCACCTTCCATCACCACCACGCGGTCGGCAAGGCTGATCGTCGACAGGCGGTGCGCGATCACGAGCGTCGTGCGTCCCTGCATGAGCGTGCGCAAGGCACCGTGGATCTCGAACTCGCGCTGTGCGTCGATGGCGCTCGTCGCGTCGTCGAGCACGAGCACGCGCGGGTTCACGAGGAGCGTGCGGGCGATGGCGATGCGTTGCCGTTGGCCGCCGGAGAGCGTGTAGCCGCGCTCGCCGATCACGGTGTCGTACCCGTCGGACAACGCGAGGATGAAGTCGTGCGCGCCGGCCGCACGTGCCGCGTCCTCGACGTCGTCGAAGGTCGCGTCGGGGCGACCGAACGCGATGTTCTCGCGGACCGTCTCGGAGAAGAGGAACGGCTCGTCGGTGACCATCCCGATGTGCGAGCGCAAGCTCGCGATCGAGAGGTCGCGCAGATCGTGGCCGTCGAGCAGGATCTCGCCCGCCGCGACGTCGTAGAAGCGCGGGATGAGCCTCGACACCGTCGACTTGCCACAGCCCGTGCGCCCCACGAGGGCGACGGTCTCGCCCGGGCGCAGGTGCAACGAGAAGTCGCGCAGCACCGGACCACCGTGCGCATACGTGAACTCGACGTCGCGGAACTCGACGTCGCCCTCGCACACGACGAGGTCGACGGCGTCGGGCGCGTCCACCATGTCGGGGTGCGTGTCGAGCACCTCGAGCACGCGCCCCGCCGACGCCTTGGCGCGCTGGGTCATCTGCATCAGGAATCCCACCATCACGAACGGCACCTGCAACATGCCGACGTACTGGTTGAAGATGATGAACGTTCCGAAGGTCATGTTGCCGTGGATCACCTGGTACCCGCCGACGAGGAGGATCACCACCAGGCTCAGCTGCGGGATCGCCTGCATGAGCGGCGCGTAGCGCGCCTGGTTGTCGACCTGACGCAACGACGCCCACCGCAGCCGGCGGGCGGCGCGGTCGAACAGGCTGAGCTGCGACTTCTCCGCTGCGAACGACTTCACGACGCGCGTGCCGGTGACGTTCTCCTCCACGATCGTCGCGATCTCCGCGGTGCGCGACATCATCATCCACGAGATCGGGAAGAGCAGCTTGCGCATGCGCATCCCCGTGAGCAGCACGAACGGCAACGTGATGCACGTGACGATCGTCAGGACGGGGTCCATCGAGAACATGATCGCCAGGGCCGCGAGGAACGTGAGCGCCGACACCGCGATCGTGGGCCCGAACGCGAGCACCATCTGGATGGCGCGGATGTCGGAGTTGGCGCGGGAGATCAGCTGGCCCGACTGCACGGTGTCGTAGAACGAGAACGACTGCTTGCCGAGATGCCCGAAGAGCATCGTTCGGAGCGTGCTCTCCAGCTCGAACGCGGCCCGTTGCATGCCGAAGCGCTGCACGTAGCCGAAGATGAACTGGCCGAGGCCGAGGATCACCAACGCCCAGATGTAGGGCGTGAGGGACGCCGACTCGACGCCGGCCGGCGGGCTCAGGGAGTTGTCGGTCGCGGCCCGGACGACCTGCGGGATCGACAGCTGCATCCCGAGCATCACGATCGATGCCGCGAACATCCCGTACATCACCCGGCGGTGAGGCTTGAGCACCGGGAGGAGCCGGCGGATCCAGCCGAGCGACTGGTCGGGGTTGACCGTGACGTCGGCCGGGACGAAGTGCGCTTCGGGCGGCGCGGGCACGAACATGGTGGGATCGCCGGCGGGCCGCGTCACCACCTTGGGTTCGAAGCTGTCGTCCAGCTGGGTCACCGAATCCCGGCTCCTGTTGGGGCGCGGCGGCCCGACTAGCTGTTAGGGTATCGAACCATTCGACCATACCATCTTGGTACAACATTGGTAGAACGACCGGGAACCCGATGACCCCCCTCCCCCGCGCGATCCGACGCCCGAGCGCCCGACGTCTCGTCGTCGCCCTCGTCACGGGCTGCGTCATGTTCGGCGCGCTCGGTGTCGCCACGAGCCCCGCCGGCGCAGCCACGAAGCCCAGCGCGCAGTGCCAGCAGGTGATCCAGACCCTCCAGAGCGACGTGAGCGCCGCGGCCAACTCCGGCGTGAAGCCCGGGACCCACGAGGCCGACCTGCAAGCGATCAAGCTGCGCGACGCCTTCGAGAAGGCGCAACAGCAGTTCCCGCAGTGCAAGGCTGCGATCGAGACCTACGTCGCCCAGCTGGCGGCGGCCGCTCGACAGGCCGCCACGGTGAAGGGCACGGCGTTCTGGGGACCCGTGGGCTGGGCGTGGAACCTCGTGTACTACAAGGTGTTCAACGGCGGCGACATCATGATGGCGATGTTCGGCTGGGCGCTGCTCCTGTCCCCCTTCATCCTGGTGTTCTCGGTGTACGCGGTGTTGAAGGGCGCGCCGGGCTCGTTCCGTCGCCCCAAGGTGCCCGAGCACCTGCGCACCGAGGCCTGAGCCGCCGGGTACTGGCACAATCCACTGGGCCCGCTCACCCGACCTGGCCGACACCGACCGTCGAGAAGGATCACGCATGCACGAGGACGAGTTCACCCTGGTCGAGGACATCACCGCGCCCGGCGAGCCCGGGACCCACTATCACCTCGTCGACTACCAGACCCAGGAGATGGTCTCGACCCTGTGGTCGAAGTACCTCGCGCAGGTGCGCGCCGAGCTCGCGCCGTCGGCGGTCATGCAGGCCATGCGGCGCGTCACGTACTCGCTCGACAACGAAGCCTTCGGCGGTGACGAGCTCCAGCGCGGCATCAAGGCGACCAGCCGCACCCGTCGCGGTTGCACGTTCACCGCGGCGCTCTGGCACAAGGCCGACGGGCGCATGGTGCACCAGGCGGAGATGGTCACGGTGTTCGTGGAGCCCGGCAAGGGCGCGGTCGAGATCCCGGACGACTTCTGGGCCGCGGTCGAGAAGATCGAGGGCCACGAGATCGGCATCACCGAGCGCACGGGCTGAGCCCGGTCGCCTCGCGTCAGCGGGCGAGCGGGTTGGGCGTCGGGTCGCCCACCTTGTGCAGGGTGTGACGATCGGTGTGGTGGAACGGCTCGTCGCGGCCGAGCACCTGCAGCACGGTGTCCTCGTCGTAGCCCCACGTGCCGTCCCGGTTGACTGTGACGGTCACCGTGAACGACGACGTCGTGTACGCGCGCTCGAGGAACGGGTTCGAACAGATTCCGTACGAGGTCTGACCGCGCTCGGCCCGCAGGGTGAAGGTCGTCGCATCGGCCGCCACCGTTCCTGACGCCAGCGCGACCTGCGCGCGCGGGATCGCGATCGACAGCGTGACCGTCTCCTCGACCGGGTTCCACAGCCAGTACCCGACCTGGTCGTGGAACGTCTCGACCTCGCCCGGCTTCGTGATGTGCTTGTGGTACCGCAGTCCATAGAAGTACTGCGGTCCGTTGGTCTGGGGATCGATCGGCTGCAGCTCGTAGCGCTCCACGTAGCTGTCGGCCTCGGAGCCCTCGACCACCGGGTGGACGTCGGCACCGGCCGAGCCCTCCCAGATGCCGGCGAGGCCAGTGAGCGGCCCGAGGTTCGCGAGTGTGTGCGGATCGAGATCGGGCTCGGTGAAGACGTCCTCGGTCATCCGCACGAGACTACGCAGCTCGACAGCGCGGGCGAGCGGCGCAGGACGCGCCAGCGAGGTCACCGCGTCTGACGCATTGGTTCCTGCGAATCGCATCAGCCGGCACCCAGGAACCTCACGAGCACGCCGGTCGAGCCGGTCGGGACGGCTCTGCTCGCCGGCCCGGCGATGCGCTCGCCCGACGAGACGTACGAGAGGTCGATCTTCGCGAGGTGGCCGTGATCGCGCCGTTCCCACGTCAGCGAAGAGCCCGGAAAGGGCCGGAAGCCCTCGGCTCGAAGGCTCGCCTCGACCTTCGAGCGCACTGCGTCTGCATCGACGGTCGAGACGACGACCCCGACGGACCGCGTGGGCAGATCGTCCGAGAACCGGCCTGAGCCGCGCGACGCGTCGTAGACGACCGTGCCCAAGTGCGCGGGTTGCACGTCCGCGTACGCCTGCGCCAGCGTCTCGCGCGCACCAGCACCCTGCTGCTCCCAGGAACGCCAGGCGAGACCGCCCCCGACGAGAAACACAGCGACGACGACGACACCGGTCCCGATGAAATGGCGGCGCTTCGTTGCCATCACCCCTGACCAGGACGTCCGGTAGTCGGGCTGCCGGGATTTGAACCCGGGACCTTTGGTCCCCCAGACCAACGCGCTAACCAAGCTGCGCCACAGCCCGCTGCGTCATCGGCGATCGTGCGAAGGCCGCTGGCGCGCGGCGCAGTGTAACGGAGGGGTCCGCGATCCTCGGAGGCGAAACGGTCCCGCGGGACCGCGAGCGATGGAGGCGTCAGATGCCGAACACCCACTCCAGGCCTTGGAACGCGCGGTACCCGAGGTAGACGGCGAGTGCGGCGAGCAACAGCCACAGGTGCCACGGGATCGGGCGCAGCTCGTCGTCGGCCTCCGCGGCGGACCGGTCGGCGGCGTGGGCCGCGTGGGCCCGGCCGGGCTCGATCAACAGCCCGCACGTCGGGCAGGTGCCGTCGGTGCGGACCGTGGAAGGCGAGAGGAAGCGGTCGCATTCTGCGCACCAGGGCACGGCACCATTGAAGCGCGCCCCGCCGAGTGGTGATGAACCGCTACTGGATCAGACGCACCGGTTCACCGAGGACGTAGGCCACCCAGCTCGTGGTGTCCTGCACGCTGGTGCCGGACGGATACGAGAACCGCAGTCGCGTCCAGCACCCGGTCGGCGACGTGTCGTCGCAGTCGTAGTTCGCCGGGATCGGGATCTCGTACGTGACCCATTGGCCGTCCCAACCGGCGCTGCTCGACACCCCGGTGACCGCGCAGCCCGACGCGGTCGCCGTGAGCGTTCCCCACGGTGGACCAGTCGAGTTCCCGGGCGGCGCGGTGTACTTGCAACCCGTGAACGTGCCGCTCGTGACGTTCGAGTCGGGCGGCGGAAGCACCGTGATCGTGCCGAACTGGCCTGCGGCCAACGACGCGTCACCGGTGTCGAAGAACTGGAGCACCAGCGTCTTGCCCGCCTCACCGGGGAGAATTCGCGTCAGGTAGAAGCGCGTGTCGGCACCGGTCGCGTTCGCGTACACCCCCATCCGCCCGTTGCCGTACAGGCGCAGCCCGTTGCTCACGGCGTAGTTCGTGCCGAGCCCGACCTGGATCGCGTAGCGGTTCGAGCCACCGGCGTTCGGTGCGGCCGTGCCGTCGATCTTCTTGTTCGTCTGCACCTCGAGGAAGTACGTGCCCGGTGTCGGGCTGCTGATCGAGCACAACGTCACCCACTGGCGGAAGAACTGGTTGAACCTCATGGCCGGCGACACGCCCGCATAGTTCGTGTTCTGCTGCAACAGCGCTTTGAGCCGGTTCGCGTCCGCGGTACCAGTCGGGAGGTCGTTGGAGGTCTCGGGAAAGACCCCGGGGAACTCGGCTTGGCACACGATCGGGTTGTTCGTCGGGTCCCAACCCGATGCGTCGGGCGAGCGCAACGTCCACGTGGTCCACGGGTTCGCGTTGTTGTTGCTGTCGGAGTAGTACGACATGTCGCCGGTGCAGTACGCACTCCCGGCACCCGAGGCGTATCGGGTCGCGGGTGTGACCGAGCCGGAGTACCCGGGGATCTGCGCGGCGGTCAACGACGCGGCGTTGTTGAGTGCGGCGGTGTACCCGGTGCCGTTCTGGTCGACGCAGTTGTCACCGACGGCGACGAAGGCGGGGTCGAACACCTGCACGTTGAGCGCGCCGACGGAACCCGTCGGGACTTCGATGCCGTAGAAGTAGCCGTTGGCGTCGTAGTCCGCGTTGGTGCCTGCGTTCGGGCAGTTGTCGACGCCACCGCCGCAGAGCGCGGACTGGTACGCGTCACCCTTGCCCTTGGCCGAGCCCGGGCCGAAGATGTTGCCCCAGAACTGGGGTTGCCCCCCGGCCGGCGGCGACTCCGGGTTGTTGCCGTAGCTGTTCTGCGGGCTCCCGAGGTTCTGAGGCAACTGGTACTCGGCCACGGCGCTGCGCACGATGGTGGAGTTCCCGTAGCCGACGATCGCACCCCACGGGTTCTTCGTCGGTACCGAGATGGTCACCTTCAGCTGGTTCGGCAGCTTCCCCTTCGCCGCGGTGATGGTCACCCCGTCGACGGCATGGGTGTATCCGTTCTTCGACGCCGTCGCCTTCGCCGTCGTCTGCGCCTGCGGGAGGTTGTCGGGTAGGAACACGGCTCCGGCCAGCGCGGCCGCGTCGGCCGCCTTCTGGATCCTCGTGCCGAGGTTCTGCCACCGGTTGAACTCGAGCGCCAAGCCCGCGAACGAGATCAGCGTCACGAACATGAACGCGAACCACACCATGAAGAAGCCGCGCTCCGCGCCGCGCGCCTCGCGCGCTCGGGCCATGAAGCGATGCATCAGGGGCACAGCTGCGTCGGGGCGGGCTCGAGCCGGAACACCGCGTGATCGGTGAGGTCGATCGTCGTGCCGAACAGCTTCGTGATGTACTTGTGCCGCAGCTTGATGAACACTCCGACGGAGTCCCAGTCGGCCGGGCTGCACGCCTTCTGCGACGCTGCGGGCCACCCACTGCCGCCCGGTGAGGCCGTGTCGAACTTCCGAGTCGCCTTCACCCACTGGTAGCTGATGCACTTGGTCGCGCACGTCGTGAAGCTCGTGAGGCCGTCGACGCCGGGATACCCCTTGTCGTTGGCGCGGTAGATCCACATCTCGAGCGGCTCGTCGGACGGCACGTTCTGGAGTGCAGTCGCGGCCGCCGCGGCCGCATCCGTCGCGTAGCCGCTCAGCAGCGCTTCGGCGGACGCCGTGCGCGCCGCGGAGCGCGCGGAACCCGACGCGATCGCCGCCGATTGATACGCCGAGGAGAACTCGATCAAGCCGAACGTGATCAAGAGCACGACCGGTATCAGGATCGCTGTCTCCACCAGGGCCGCGCCGCGCTCACGCTCGTCACGCCCGAGGCGATTTCTCTGCCCAAGGCCGCCGAAGCGACCCGTGCCTCGTTTGAACATTTTTTCCCCTGAGCGCAAGACCCAGCCCGCGCCACAGGGACTGTGTCGGCAGTCACAGGTGTCGCCCTTGAGGGGCAACTCCGATTCTTTGCCAACGCCTTACCCGGCGCGCGGCGCGAACAGCGCGAGCGCGGCGTCAGCCGTTGCGACGACGCACGCGGATCTTCACCGGCGTCGGTCCGAGCTCGAACGACTCGCGGATCTTGCGCTCGAGGTACCGCAGGTACGTCTGCGGGAGCTCGTGGGTGGCGAAGAGCGTGAACGTGGGTGGATCCGCCGCGCCCTGCGTGGCGTAGAGCACGCGCGGCCGGTGCTTGCGCACGATCGGCGGCGGATGACTCGCTTGCGCGTCGCGCAACACCTTGTTGAGCGCGGCCGTGGGAATCCGGCGGTGGTACGCCTCTTCGGCCTGGCGCAGTGCGGGCATGATGCGGTGCGTCATCTTCCCCGTCATCGCCGACACGGTGACCACCGGCGCGTAGGCGAGGAACGCGAGGCGATCGGCCACGGACGCACGGGCGGCGGCGCGGCCTTCGGCGTCGAGGAGATCCCACTTGTTCATCACGACGACCGTCGCGGTGCCGGCCGCGTCGATGCGTTCGGCCAGGCGCTGGTCCTGGTGGGTCACGCCGTCGGTCGCGTCGATCACGAGCAGGGCGGCGTCGGAACGGTCGACGGCCTGGAGCGCGCGCACGAGGCTGAAGTATTCGGTCGGTTCGTCGATGCGGCTCCGACGTCGCATCCCGGCGGTGTCGACGAAGCGCAACGGCCCGTCGTCGGTCTCGACCACGGTGTCGATCGTGTCGCGGGTGGTGCCCGGCATGTCGTGGACGATCGAGCGCTCGTCGCCCACCATGCGGTTGTAGAGGGTCGACTTGCCGACGTTGGGCCGCCCGACGATCGCGACGGAGAACAGGCCGTCGTTGTCGTCGGGCAGGTCGTCGGGATCGGGCTCGGGAAGGCGGGCGGTGATCTCGTCGAGGAGATCCCCACTCCCCCGGCCGTGGATCGCCGACACGGGGACCGGGTCGCCGCCGAGGCCCAGGCGCGCGAACTGCCAGATGTCGGCCTCACGACGCTCGTCGTCGACCTTGTTCACCACGAGCAACGTCGGCACTCCAGCGCGCTGGAGCACCTGCGCGACCCGCGCGTCCTCGTCGGTGATCCCGACCGTCACGTCGACCACCATGAGCACGACGTCGGCGTGGCGCAGCGCCTCCTCGGCTTGTTTGCTGACCTGTTGGGCGAGCGGCTCCGCGCCCTCGCCGGAGGTCGGCGCGAGCCAGCCGCCGGTGTCGACGACGAGGAACGAGCGCCCGTTCCAGTCGGCCTCGAGCTCCTTGCGGTCACGGGTGACGCCCGGCTGCTCCTGCACGATCGCGTCGCGGCGACCGACGAAGCGGTTCACCAACGTCGACTTGCCGACGTTCGGCCGCCCGACGACCGCGACCACCGGCAGGCGGCTCACGACGCGACTCCCGCGAGCGCGCGTACGAGCGACGCGCCGTCGGTGGGGACGACCTCGACCGCGAACGGGAGGTCGTCCAGGCTGGTGCCGTCGAGGAACACGCCGTTGGAGAGCACGACGTCGGGGAGCAGCACGCGTTCGTGCGCACCGACCGCTCCCAGCGCGTCGGCGACGTCGGCGCCGGTGAGGAGACCAGTGACGCCGATGTTGCCGCCGAAGAAGCGGTTCGCGACCACGAGCAGCTCGACCGAGTGGCCTGTGCCCGCCACGCCGGACAACGTCGGGAGCAACGGCCGCAACACGCGCGCGCCGAGCTCGCCGGTCACGATGTGGGTGGTGCCGCCGGTGCGCCGCGGGGCGGCACCGATGGTCACCGGCGTGCCGCCTCCGTGGCTGCCGCCTCCGTGGCCGAACGGCAAAGACGGCACTCTTGGTGCGCGGTAGCCCTCGGCGGGCGCACCGTCGACCCAGGCGAAGAAGCCTGTGCGATGCGAATCGCCCGCAGCGTCGCGACCTGCGATCGCTTCGTCGAGCTCGTGCTCGAACGCCCGCGCCATCCCGATGCCGTTCTCCTGCTGGGGAAGGTCGTCGTACGCATCGAGCACCGGAAACGGTCGCTCCGCGAGGAGGTAGTACTCGTCCGACGCGTACACGAGCCGACGGCCGAGCGCCCGCTGGTACCGCGCCTGCCACTCGTCGACCAGGTCGACGACGCGTCTGGCCTCCGCGAGCGTGTGCGGTCGCATGTCGGGCTCGGTGGTGTGGTCGCTCACGCCGAGGGGCACGACGCCGAGCGTCGCCAGGCGTGGGAACCGGTCGAGCACGCCGAGCAGCGTGTCGTCGAGCGCGTCACCGTCGTTGATGCCGGGGCACACGACCACTTGACCGTGCACCTCGATCCCCGCGTCGAGCAGCACGCCGAGCCAGCGCAGGCTGGTCGCGCCGCGTCGGTTGCGCAGGAGACGCGTGCGCAGCTCGGGGTCGGTCGAGTGGATGCTCACGTACAGGGGGCTCAGCTGCTCGGTGATGACCCGCTCGAGATCGGATTCGGTGAAGCGCGTGAGCGTGGTGAAGTTCCCGTACAGGAACGACAGCCGGTAGTCGTCGTCCTTCAGGTAGAGGCTGCGCCGCATCCCCTTCGGCAGCTGGTAGATGAAGCAGAAGGGGCAGTGGTTGTCGCAAGTGCGCACGCGGTCGAACACCGCCGTCTGCAGATCGAGGCCGAGCGGCGCGCCCGCGGGCTTGTCGACCTGCACCAGGAGCTCGAGGCCACCGCGCCGGATCTCCAATTCCAGGCGCGGCTCGTCGGCCTGGATCTGGTAGCGGATGACGTCGCGCACGACCTCACCGTTGAGGGTGAGGAGCTCGTCGCCGGGCTGGAGCCCCGCGCCGTGCGCCGGAGAACCGGACGCGACCGCCACCACACGGGCCGTGTGGGCGGTGGGCATGACCTCCCAGTCTACGGGCGGGAGTCATCGCCGTTCGGGCACGGAGCCACTACGCCGTTCAGGCACGGAGCCGGTTCGATCGCAGCCGCCGCGTAGCCTCGCGGGGTGGACGACGAGCCGGCAGCACGACACGGGGTGCAGCGGGTGCTGCTCGCCGAGCCCCGCGGGTTCTGCGCCGGCGTCGAGATGGCCATCAAGGCGTTGCAGTGGATGGTGGAGGCGTTCGACGCGCCCGTGTACTGCTACCACGAGATCGTGCACAACCGGCTCGTGGTCGACCGTTTCCGGGAGCAGGGCGTGATCTTCGTCGACGACGTCGACGACGTGCCCGCCGGTGCCCCGCTCATGCTGTCGGCCCACGGCTCGGCGCCCGACGTGGTCGCCGCGGCGCGCGAGCACGACCGGGTCGTCGTGAACGCGGTGTGCCCGTTGGTCACGAAGGTGCACCACGAGGCGAAGGTGCGGGCGGAGAAGGGCTACACGGTCCTGTACGTCGGCCACGACGGCCACGACGAGGCGACGGGCACCCTGGCGGTGGCTCCCGACTCGATGCGACTGGTGGAGCACGAGGCCGACGTCGCCGCCGCTGCGGCATCGGTCCCCGATCCGACGAAGGTCGCGCTCTTGGCCCAGACCACGCTGTCGTTGAACGACTGGCAGGGGGTCATGGCGAAGGCGCGCGACAAGTTCCCGGAGCTGTGGACCGCGTCGCGCAACGATCTCTGCTTCGCCACCACGAACCGCCAACAGGCCTTGCGCGAGATCGCCACCCGCGCCGACGCGATCGTGGTGATCGGCAGCGCGAACTCGTCGAACACGATCGCGCTCGCCAAGGTCGCGCGCGACGCCGGCTGCGAACGGGTGGTGCGCGTCGACGGTCCCGACGAGATCGACGACGCGGTGCTCGGCGACGCGGCGGTGGTGGGCGTCACCGCCGGCGCCAGCGCGCCGGAAGACCTCGTGCAGGCGGTGATCGCGCGCCTCGCCCCGCGTGACGGCGTGGAGGTCGTGCACGTGACCGACGAGGACGAGTACTTCCCTCCCCCGCGCGACCTGCGTGAGCTGGCCGCGCGTGGTGACCTCACAGCACGAGGAACGTGAGCACCACGGCAACCAGGTTGAACGCGGCGTGGGCGAGCATGCCGGGCCCGAGCCGGTGCGTGTGCCACCGCAACACACCGAGCACGAGCCCCGCGATGCCCACCACCACGAACGTGACCGCGAAGGTTCCGAACGCCATCCCCACCTGGTAGTGCACCGCGCCGAACGCGAGCGCCTGCACGACCACTGCGATGCGTGCGCCGTACCGCGACCGCAGCGCGCCGAACACCAAGCCACGGAAGAAGAGCTCCTCGAAGAACGGCGCGCCGACCACCACGAACAGCACGAGCACGATGATCGCCAACACGCTCGGTCGGCTCTGGTCGAGGAGCGACGTGCCTTCGCCGTAGCTCTCGTGGGGCAACAGGAGGATGAGCGCGGCCGCAGCCGCGGCGCCGACGACGCGGGCCACGATCGACGCCACCACGCCGGTGCCCAGATCGGACCACCGCAGGCGGACCAGCCCGAGGTCGCGCAGCGAACCGGTGCCGTAGCGACGCACCGCGAGCACGCATGCGCCGAGCAGACCACCCCAGAGGCCGATGCCGCTCAGCGCGAGCACCAGCACCGAGCGCTTCGACGCGCCGAGCGCGAGCGCGAGCAGCACGATGCCGACGCTGAGCACCTCGGCGACGATGAACCCGACGAGCGCTACGACGCCCCCGCCCCGCAGCGCGACCTCGCCCTCGTCGCCCGCGGCGCGGTCGCCCGGCGGGAACCACGGCCGGTACGGCGCCGGCGCCGGCTCGGTGAAGGCCGTCCAGCGGTGCCCGTCCCACCAGCGCCAGGTGCCGGCGTCTTCGGGGTTCGGGTACCACGCGGGAGCGGGCCCCCCTCCCCACCGCGACGCACCCGACCACCGCGCGCCCGCGATGACGCCCGGTGCGGCCGAGCCGTTCAGGTACGCGACGAGATCCGCGACTTGCGCGCGGTCGGCGTCGGCGACCGACAACGCCGCGCCGTCCCAGGTGAGCGCGATGCCGCGTCGGCGCGCCAGGGTGTCGAGCTCGTGACGCGCGTCGGGAGGCCACGCCGCCAGGTCGTACGACGCGATCGTGCTCGGGCTCGCGCTGCTCATTCGAACGCGCCGGTGCCGGTGGAGAGGATCGCGATGCCGATCACGGCCAGTCCTGCATACCCCAGGACCAGCCCGGCGACGGCCATGCCGCCACCGCGTTGCCACCCGCGGGACCGCTTGATCTGCCCGAGGGCGATGTGCCCGAAGACGACTGCCAGCACCGCTCCGATCATGGTGATGAACAGCAGGCCGGAGACGAGCGCGGCGATGGCGAGGCCGTTGGTCCGCACCCGCACCGGCGGCGGGTACGACGGGACCGGCGCGAACGCGACGGGCTGGCCGTCGGCGCTCACGTCCCGGGTCACTCCCCCTCCCAACGCGCCTGGAGCCGGCGCATGCCGCCGAGCCAGCGGTCGTAGTCGGAGGCCTTGCGACCGAAGTACTCGAGCACCTCGGGGTGCGGGAGCACGAGGAACCGCTCGTCGCGCATCGCGTCGAGCACCGCGTCGGCGACCGCGTCGGGTTCGAGCACTGCCCCGACCGAGCGCATGCGCGCGTCCGACACGACGCCGTGCGATGCCGCCGTCGCGCCCCCGGTGGTCATGCCCGTCCGGACGTACTGCGGACAGATGCAGCTCACGCGCACACCGGCGTCGCCATACGTGATCGCGAGCCACTCGGCCAGGCCGACGACCGCGTGCTTCGTGACCGAGTACGGCAGATCGCCGATCTGCGTGAGCAATCCCGCGGCCGACGCGGTGTGCACGAGGTAGCCCTCGCCCCGATCGAGCATTCCGGGCAGCACCGCGCGCACGCCGTACACGTGCGCCAGCACGTTCGTCTCCCACGCGCGGGCCCACGCCACGTCGTCGACGTCGGGGCCACCCCCGATGGCCACACCCGCGTTCGAGCAGAGGACCTCCACCGGACCGTGGGCGTCGGTCGCGGCGCGCACCAGGTGCTGCACCTGTGCCTCGTCGCGCACGTCGCACTCGACGGCCACCGCGCGCCCGCCGGCGGCGGCGATCGCGCGCACCGTGCTGCGCGCGCCGTCGGCGTCGTGATCACCCACCGCGACCTGCGCACCGTCGGCGGCCATGCGTCGCGCGAGTGCCCGCCCGATCCCCGACCCGCCGCCGGTGACCACCACGGAGCGGCCGACGACGTCCATCAGCGCGTGCAGCTCCGCTCGGTGCGATCAGCCGGCACGGTGCTGCGCTTCGTCGAAGCAGCGTTGGAGCTCGGTGGTGAGCTCGTCGGTGAGCTTGGTCGCGGCGCGCCGGCGCGAGCCTCCCGTGACCTCGGGTGGGTACAGGGGCGCGCCGACCACCACCGCGACGCGATGGAAGTGCGGGAACTTCGCGCCCTTCGGGAGGATGTGCTCGCTGCCGCCCACGCCGACCGGCACGATCGGCACCCCGAGCTTCACCGACAGATACGCGGCGCCGTCGAACAACGGCGCGAGGCGAGGACCGGCAGCGCGGGTGCCCTCGGGGAACAGTGCCACCGGATCACCGCCGCGCAGGACCGCCTCGAGCACGCGCAGCGCACCCCGATCTGCGGTGCCCCGCTCGACCGGAACCGCGCCGAGCTTGCCGAACAGCCACTTCCCGATCGGGTTGCGCAGCAGCTCCTCCTTGGCGAGGAACCGGATCCTGCGGGTGGTCATGAACGACGTGAACGGCACGTCGAGGATCGAGCGGTGCGTCGGCGCGACGATGTACGCGCCCGACGCGGGCAGCTGCTCGGCGCCGACGATCTCCGCCCGGAACAGGGGGCGGAACGCGGTCATCACGACCACGCGCGCGAACCGGTAGAAGCGCCCGTCGTCGCTCGCCCTGGGCTCCCCCCCGTCGCTCACCCGGTCATCCTCGCATGCTCCACGACCAGGGCGATCACCTCGTCGGCCCCGAGCGAGCTGGTGTCGATGACCAGCGCGTCGGGCGCGGCGTCCTCGGGCCGCACCGCGCGGCCCAGGGTCGCGTCGGCGCGGTCGCGGGTGTCGATCGCCGCCTGCACCTCGTCGACCGCGGTGGCACGGTCGGCATCGGCTTCGTCGCGGTGGCGACGTGCGGCGCGCACGTCGTCGCGAGCGGTGAGGAACACCTTGAGCGGGGCGTCGGGCAGGACGACGGTGCCGATGTCGCGGCCCTCGACCACGCCTCCACCGTGGGTGTCGACCCACTCGCGCTGGCGGGCGACGAGCACCGCGCGCACCGACGGATGCGCGGCGACGGTCGACACCGCGCCGGTGACCTCGGGACCGCGGATCTCGCGTGCGACGTCGCGTCCGTCGAGCAGCACGGTGCCGTCGTCGAGCTCGACCTGGGCCGCCTCGGCCACCGCGGTGACCGCGTCGGCGTCGGCCAGCTCGATCCCCGCATCCAGGGCCGCGAGGGTGACCGACCGGTACATCGCACCGGTGTCGAGGGTGCGGAGCCCGAGCTCGGCGGCGACGCCGCGTGCGACCGTCGACTTGCCCGACCCCGCCGGGCCGTCGACCGCGATGACCCTCGCGGTCATCCGCCTGCTCCTCGACGTCGCCCGGTGAGCGAATCCAGGTCGGTCAGGAACTCCGGGTACGACACGGTCGCCGCGCTCCATCCGGTCACGATCGACTCGGCATCGAGCGCGTGCGCCGACACTGCTGCGGCCATCGCGATGCGGTGATCGCGGTGGCTGGCGAACTCCCCTGCGTGCGGCGAGCCGCCCCGGATGCGCAACCCGTCGGACTGCGCCTCGACCCCCACCCCGAGGCCGGTGAGCAGCTCGGTGACGGTGGCGATGCGATCGCTCTCCTTCACCCGCAGCTCCGCCGCGTCGCTGATCTCCGTGAGGCCGTCGGCGAACGCGGCCGCCACCGCCAACACCGGGATCTCGTCCTGCACGAGCGGGACCTCGTCACCGCCGATGGTGGTGCCGCGCAGCGCGGCCGCCACCACCCTGAGGTCGCCGACGGGCTCACCGAGCTGCTCCCCCGTGCGGACCACGTCGATGTCCGCGCCCATGCGCTGGAGCACGTCGACGAACCCGATGCGCGTCTCGTTCAGCGACACGCCCTCGATCACGACCTCGGAGCCAGGCGTGATGGTGGCGGCGACGCACCAGAACGCGGCCGACGACGGGTCGCCCGGCACCCGGAGCTCGAACGCTTCCGGAGCACCCTCCCGCACCACGAGCGTGTTCCCCGCGCGCGACACGGGTGCGCCGAGCGCGGCGAGCATCCGCTCGGTGTGGTCGCGGCTGGGCGCGGGCTCGGTGACCTCGGTGACACCGCCGGCCTGGAGCCCCGCGAGCACGAGCGCGGTCTTGACCTGCGCGCTGGCGACGGCGAGGTCGTGCGACATCCCGCGCAGACCGCCGCCGCGCACGACGAGCGGCGCGAGCGTGCCGCCGGCCCGGCCGTCGAGCTGTGCGCCCATGGCGCGCAGTGGTTCGACCACCCGTGCCATCGGGCGCGCCTGCAGGCTCTCGTCGCCCGACAGCACACTCAGGAACGGCCGCCCGGCAAGGAGACCTGCGACGGTGCGCATGGTCGTTCCCGAGTTGCCGCAGTCGAGCACGCCCGCCGGCTCGTGCAGCGCGTCGACCCCACGACCGGCGACCACGAGCATCAGCGCCGTGTCGGCATCGATCTCGGTGACGGGCACCCCGAGCTGCTCCAGGATCGCCGCGGTGC
>DASUMF010000109.1:0-2526 GCA_036277835.1 Acidimicrobiia bacterium | reverse complement strand
GACCTCGGTGCTCGTCGTCGTCAGCCGAAGGATCGCGGCCGGGCCGACGCAGCCAGGCTGGGGGAACGGGCTCGAGAGGCGCGTGTCGATCACGCGGAATGGGTTGGCCCCGACGAAGCGTCCACTCTCGGTGCTCCGGTCTTCGTCGAAGTAGCCGACCACGTCGGCGATCAGGTGAACGGTGCCGGCGAAGTTCGAGAAGTTGTGGAAGTTCACGATGCCGTTCGCCGGCACCCGCACGATGACGAGGTTCGGTTCCGTGAGCCCAGTCACGAAGTTCAGGTTCGACGTCGTCGGGCGCGGCGAGACGTCACCGGGGTACACCGTGATGTGTCCTGACGACGAAGGTTCGGTGACCGTCACGTTCATCACGACGGCGCTGACGCTTGCCGGCACCCCACCCTTGCCCGTCACGTCGAACGCCAACGTCTCGTCCGCAGCCAGCGGTCGCTGCGGGACACCTCCAGATCCGGCGCGGGTGTCGAAGAAGCGGAAGGGGCTGAGCGAGTGGAAGCGGCCGCCGGGCGTCCCAGTCGGATCCGCGTAGTAGCCGACGACGTCGAAGATCACGTGCGTCGAGCCGGCGTTGTTGTACACGGAGACCCGCCCGTTCGCGCCGACCGCCACCGTGACGAGGTTCGGGACGGTCTGGCCGGGCACGTAGTTGAGGTTCGACAGCACGGGACGAGCGATTCCGGCCGGCCACACGGTCAGATAGCTGGCGGCGGTGGTCTGGGTCACGGTCGCATTGAGAACGACGGCCTTCACCCCGCTGGCCGGCACGCCGCCGCGGCCCGTGATCTGAGCGTCGAACTGCGACGCCGAGCCCAGCACGCCCAGCTTGTCGCCGGTCCCGTCGCGCGTGTCGACGATGCGAGCCGGGGTGAGCGAGGTGTACTCGCCGTCGGGGCTCGGAGGCGTCTGCAACGGTTGCCACTTCGGCGCGGTGTCCTGAGGCAGCGTGTTGCCCGGCGGGGCGTTGTTGGTGAGGCGAACTGCTCCCTCCCCGCTCGCGAGGTTGAGGCGGTAGATCTCTGCATTGAGGTGCCGCGACTGGCTCGCGAACACGAGTGAGGTGCCGTCAGGGGACCAGCTCGCATTCGCGTCACCGGCGACCGACCCACCGACGGGTGCCGAGCCGGTGCCGTCGGGCGCCATGGTCCGCAACCCGTTGACGGTGCTGTAGACGATCCGCGACCCGTCCGGCGACCAGTCGGGGTCGCTCTCGGCGGCGGCGCTGTTGGTGAGGTTCGTCAGATCGGTGCCGTCGACGTCGATGCGCATGATGTCGACCGTCCCGGTGTTTCGCTCGAAGACGATCGATGATCCGTCGGGCGACCACGACGGTTGCGAGTCGGAGGCGGAGTCGCTCGTGAGCTGCACCTGGTTGCTGCCGTCCGCATCCATCACCCAGATGTCCCAGAACGACGAGACGAAGTCGGTGACTCGCGCGAAGGCGATCTTCGAGCCGTCGGGCGACCAGGTCGGAGCACGCTCGGTGTAGCCGTCGTCCGTCAGGGGCGTCTGGTCGGATCCGTCTTGGTTCATGGAGTAGAGGTCGGTCACGCCGTCCTGGCTCCGTGCGAACGCGAGCCGTGAGCCGTCGGGTGACCAGGTTGGATCCCAGTTCTCACCGTCGAAGGTGAGCCTCGTCTGGTCTGCTCCGCCGGCGTTCATCGCGTAGATCTCGTCGTGGCCGTCGCGGTCGCTCATGAACGCGATCAGCCCGTTGTGACCGGGGAGGGCCGCGTGCGCCGGTTCCAGCGTGCCGAGCACGGTGATGCCGGAGCTCACGAGTGTCGCGACGATCAACGACACCACGATTGCCGAACACGAGCGCGACCTCGCCATCGCCTGGTCCACGATTCCCCTCCATTGTCGACCGTTCGCAGTCGTCACGATATGTAGGCGCTCGCGCGCCGGCAATCACCTTTGGGGACACATTTTCGTGTCGGTGCCGCCGGCGAGCGCCCTTGGTCAGCCCACTCGGGACGATCCTCGGCGCGACACCCGGACCGCGTGGTCGGCGCGCGCCCACAGCTCGCGGTCGCCGCTGCTGTCGCCATAGGCCCAGACGTACGAAGGCGCACCGCCGAGGTAGCGGTCGAGGCGGCGCGCCTTCTCGAGCCCGCGCACGTTGGTGCCGGCCATCTCGCCGGTGAGGGCGCCGTCGGGCCCGACCTCCAGCTCGGTGCACAGGACCGCGTCGAAGCGGAGTTGCTCGGCGACCGGGCGCAGGTACACGCCCAGCGACGCCGACACGATCACCAGCTCGTGACCCTGGGTGCGGTGCCAGTCGGCGCGCTGGACCATGTCGGCGCGAAGGTGCCGCTGCACGATCTCGAACGCGAAGCCGCGGCCGATCTCGTCGATCGCGACGGCGTCGTACCCGGCGAAGAGGTCGCGCAGGACGAGCGCCTTGAGCGCGTCACGCGACCGGGTCGACCGGCGTTGACGGGCAATGCGCGCCGTGTTCACCGCCATCGCGCGACCGACGGCGGCGTTTCCCGCGACGCGACGAAGGAA
>DASUMF010000108.1:0-2478 GCA_036277835.1 Acidimicrobiia bacterium | reverse complement strand
CGCGGTGGAATTGCGCGAGCGGTACGACGTCCGGGCCGAGGTCCTGCGCGCCGATCTCGTCGATCGCGGCGACCTCGCCGCCGTCGAGGCGCGGTTGCTCGACGTGGGCGACGCGATCGACCTGCTGGTGAACAACGCGGGTCTCGGCACGTACGGGCCCTTCACCGACGCCGACATCGATGTCGAAGTGGCGGAGATCGAGCTCAACGTGGTCGCGCTCGTGCGCCTCACCCACGCTGCGCTCGTGGCGATGCGCCCGCGTGCTCGTGGCGCGATCGTGAACGTCTCGTCCCTCGCCGGCTTCCAGCCCGCGCCGTCGAGCGCGACGTACGCCGCGACGAAGGCGTTCGTCAACAGCTTCACGCACTCGGTGCACGAGGAGGCGCGGCGGGCCGGCGTGCACGTGATGGCCGTCTGCCCGGGCTACACCCACACCGAGTTCCACGAGCGCGCCGGGCTCGGACCGAGCCAGCTCCCCGAGTTCCTGTGGCAGTCGGCCGAGGAGGTGGTCGAGGTGGCGCTGCGCGACCTCGACCGGCGGCGCTCGGTGTCGATCCCGGGCGGCATCAACAAGGTGGTCGGCGCGGCGTCGAGCATCACGCCGGCGCTGATCAGCCGTCGCGTCGCCGGCCTGGTCGTCCGGCGTACCTGATCACGCGCGCCGCTACCGGGCGCGCGTGAGGCGCAGGAGGCCGCCCGACTGCGAGAGCACGTAGAGCTCGCCGTTGTTGGCCTGTCCGAACGCCGCGAGCTCGTCGGCGTGCAGTCCGAGGTCGACGGGATCGAACCCGCCGCTCGACGACTTCCGCAGCCCCAGGATGTCGCCCTTGTAGTAGTCGCTGTACAGGTACACGCCGCGCAGTGGCTTGATCTTCGAGCCGCGGTACACGTAGCCCCCGATGACCGCGAGCCAACCGTCTTCGTGGGTCTGCGTCGCGACCGGCGCGACCACCTCCGCGGGCACGTCACCACGGAACGGGTCGTTGCCTTCGAGTCGGTTCCACCCGAAGTTGTCGCCCTTGCCCGCGTCGCGACCGTTGGTCGTCGGCGCGAAGTCGATCTCCTCGATCTCGTCCTGGCCGACGTCGCCGATCCAGAGGTCACCGGTGCGCGTGTCGAACGAGAAGCGCCACGGGTTGCGCAGGCCGTAGGCCCAGATCTCGGGCCGCGCGCCCTCGGTGGCGACGAACGGGTTGTCGGGTGGCACCTGGTACGCGGCCTCGGCGCTCGGCGTCGGATCGATCCGCAGGATCTTCCCGAGCAGGGTCCCGAGCGACTGGCCGTTCCCCCCGCGCACGTGGCCCGGGCCCTCGTCGTTCTGCGCGCCACCGTCGCCGATCCCGATGTAGAGGTAGCCGTCGGGACCGAACGCGAGCTGCCCGCCGTTGTGGTTCGGTTGAGGGTCCTCGACGGTGAGCACGTTGCGACGAGCGCCGACGTCCGCGATCGTCCCGTTCATCGTGAACTCGTCGATGCGTTCGTCGCCGTCGTTCCCCGTGTAGTCGACGTAGAGCTTGGTGCCGTCGGGCGAGAACACGAGGCCGAGCAGACCCTGTTCGCCCTGCGCGACCACCTGGTCGGAGATGTCGAGCACCGGCGGGTCGAGCGCCTTGCCGTTGCGCACCGCGCGCACGACGCCCTGCTGCTGCGTGACGTAGAGGGCCGAGTCGCCGGCTCGCGCAGCGAGTGCAGTGAGGGCGGGGAGCGCCGCAACCGGTTGCAGCGCGAGCGGTGGGATGGAGGCTGCAGCCGCCGCAGTGCGACTCGATCCACTCACCGCGACCGCAAGGGAGATCGCAACCGCCGCGACCGCGCTCACCGCGCCGGTCGCGAGACGGCGACGGGCGGTCGCGCGCAACATTCGGGCGAGGCTACCCAGGCGCCATCGGCGGGAGACCGCGCTCGGGTCGCCGGTAGCATTCGAGCGGTGAAGTACCTCGTGCTGGTCCCCGACGGCTGTGCCGACGAGCCGCTCTCGGAGCTCGACGGGCGCACGCCGCTCGAAGCCGCGGCCATGCCGCGCCTCGCCGCGCTCGCGGCGCGCGGCGAGGTAGGGCTCGCGTCGGTGATCCCCGACGGCATGCCCCCCGGCAGCGACGTCGGGAACCTCGCCATCCTCGGCTACGACCCGGCCGAGTACCACACCGGCCGTGCACCGATCGAAGCTGCCGCGATGGGCGTCGAGCTCGCGCCCGACGAAGTCGCGTACCGCTGCAACCTCGTCACGGTCGACGACGCGGGCACCATGGTCGACTTCGCCGCCGGTCACCTCACGAGCGAGCAGAGCCACCCGATCGTCGCCGCGCTCGAGCGCGAGCTCGGCGGTGGGCGCGACGGCGTGCGCTTCCACGCCGGCGTCGAGTACCGCCACCTCGTCGTGGTGCCGGGCGAGTGGGCCGAGGCCGACTGCGTGCCGCCCCACGACCTCACCGGCAAGCCCGCGGTGTGGCCCACCGGCCCGGCCGCGCCGCGCCTGCA
>DASUMF010000107.1:0-6528 GCA_036277835.1 Acidimicrobiia bacterium | reverse complement strand
TCCCGGAGGGCGCGCCTGCCGATCGTCGAGGGTCCGGTCGGTGTCGATGAGCTCGTCGGTCGTCCCGGGTTGCTGCTCGCCGACGTGGGTGGAGCACCCGCCGACCTGCAGCCGCTGCCGCCGGCGGGGGAGTGGCTCGTGGTGGTCGGGCCCGAGGGTGGGTTCACGCCCGACGAGCTCGACGCGTTCGGTGCCGTGCCGAGTCTCGCCGTCGGCCCCAACGTGTTGCGAGCGGAGACCGCGGCGATCGCCGCGGCCGCCGCGCTCGCCGGGCGCCGTACCCCCGGAGCGCACCGCGACGACCGCGAAGAGTGGTGACAGAGGTCACCAGCTGATACTCTGCGCGCGGAGCAGCTCCACGGGGAGGCGGTGACGCCGGAGCGGCTCCTGGCGAAGGAACGAGGCCAGGGGGGGCTGGGATACCTATGGACGGACGGTACGTGGGTGAGCGTCTTCGGGCGATTCGCCGGCAGAAGGGCTTGTCGCTCCACGACGTCGAGGCGCGCTCGCACCAGGAGTTCAAGGCCTCGGTGCTCGGCGCGTACGAGCGGGGCGAGCGGGCCATCTCGGTGCCGCGGCTCCTGCGCCTCGCCGAGCTCTACCGCGTGCCCGCCGATCAGCTGCTCCCACGGGGCGCGCACGAAGCCGACATCGACCTCACGGACTCGGCCCTGCAACCGGGCGAGGGCTTCACGATCGATCTCGTGCGCCTCCACGAGCTCGACGACGAGGACGCCTCGGTGGTCGCGCGCTACGCCGCCACCATCCAGTTGCAGCGCCAGGACTTCAACGGCCAGATGTTGACGATCCGTCACGACGATCTGCGGGTGCTCGCGGCCGTCATGGGCCACAGCCCCGAGGAGCTCGGCACCCGGCTCGAGACGCTCGGCCTGCGCGCCGCCGCGTCCTGATCGCGGACCCGTCCTCGGAACCACCCCGCACGGCCCTTCCGCACGGCTACGCTCGCGCCGACGTGCCAACTCCGTCGTCGACCCAAGTCAGGATCCTGGTCCCGGGCAACCACTTGATGGTGGGCCTGCTCGGTCAGCGCGACGAGTTGCTGCGCGTCGTCCGCGAAGCGTTCACCGTCGACATCCACGTGCGCGGGAACGAGATCACCATCCGCGGCGAGGAGGCCGAGGCCGAGCGGGTCGGCCGTCTCTTCGAGGAGCTCGTCGCCCTGCTCGAATCCGGCCACGTCCTCGACTCCGAGGGTGTCGGCCGTTCCATCGAGATGCTCAAGCGCGACCAACGGCCCACGGAGGTGCTGTCCACCGAGGTGCTGCGCGGTCGCAAGCCGGTGCGACCGAAGACCGCAGGGCAGAAGCGCTACGTCGACGCGGTGCGCACACACACCGTCACCTTCGGCATCGGCCCCGCCGGCACCGGCAAGAGCTACCTCGCGGTCGCGCTCGCGGTGCAGTCGCTGCAGGCGAAAGAGGTGAACCGCATCATCCTCACCCGCCCCGCGGTCGAGGCAGGCGAGCGGCTGGGCTTCCTGCCCGGCGACATCCTCGCGAAGGTCGACCCCTACCTCCGACCGCTCTACGACGCGCTGTACGACATGCTCGAGCCCGAGGTCGTGGCTCGGCTCATGGAGCGCGGCACGATCGAGGTCGCGCCGCTCGCGTTCATGCGCGGCCGCACCCTCAACGACTCCTTCATCATCCTCGACGAGGCGCAGAACACGACCGCCGAGCAGATGAAGATGTTCCTCACCCGCCTCGGGTTCGGGTCGAAGATCGTCGTCACCGGCGACGTCACGCAGATCGACCTCCCCGACGGCCGCGGGCGCTCGGGCCTCCTCGCCGTGCGCGACATCCTCACCGGGATCCCCGACCTCTCGTTCGTCGAGCTCGACGCGCACGACGTCGTCCGCCACCGCATCGTGCAGGACATCGTGAACGCGTACGAGCGCAACGAGTCGAGTCGCTGATCCCGTGTCGTCACCCCCACGCCCGAGCCTCTACGGATCCGACGAGCAGTCCGCGGTCGAGGTCGACCTGCCACGGTGGCTGCGCCTCGCCAACTCGGTGCTCGACGACGAGTCGGTGCCCTCCGACGCCGAGGTCTCCCTGATCTTCGTCGACGAGGAGTCGATCGCGGATCTCAACCGACGTTTCCTCGAGGGCACCGGCCCCACCGACGTGCTCGCGTTCCCCATCGACCACGACCACGTGCCGAGCGGACGCCGTCCCGATTCCGGCGGACGCGGTCCTGGTTCACCGGTCGAGGCCGACGAGCCGCCCATGGTGCTCGGCGACGTGGTGCTCTGCCCGGCCGTCGCGCAACGCCAGGCGCCCGAGCACGGCCAGACCTTCGACGACGAGCTCGCGCTCCTCGTCGTGCACGGGCTGCTCCACCTGCTCGGTCACGACCACGCCGAGGACGCCGACGCGGCGGCGATGCGTCGTCGCGAGCAGGAGCTCCTCGAGCGCCACCACCGTCGGAGCGCGCCGTGAGCGGCACCGACTGGATCCTGCTCGTGATCGTGCTGGTGCTGTTCCTCGGCTCGATCTTCCTCGCCATGGCGGAGACCGCGTTCACGCGCATGAGCCGCATCCGCGCACTGTCGATGGCCGACGAGGGCAACCGGCGCGCCGCGCGACTCGCGATGATGCTCGAGCACCCGGAGCGCACGCTCAACGCGCTGCTGCTGCTCGTGCTGGTGACCCAGCTCACCAGCGCCACCCTCCTCGGTGTGCTCCTCGAAGGCGTGGCCGGCACGCTCGGCGTGGTCATCGGCATCGTCCTGCAGATCGTGTTGTTCTTCGTGGTGGGCGAGGTGGCGCCGAAGACGTACGCGGTGCAGAACACCGAACGCGCCGCACTGAGCGTCACCCCGCTGCTGTGGTTCCTCACCAACTTCGTTCCCCTGCGCGCCGTGTCGCGCGGGCTGATCGGGGTCGCCAACGTCGTGCTCCCGGGCAAGGGGTTGAAGCAGGGCCCATTCGTCACGGAAGAGGAGATCCGCACGATGGCCGACGTGGCCGCCGACGAGGAGGTCATCGAACGCGAGGAGCGCAAGCTCATCCACTCGATCTTCGAGTTCGGCGACACGGTCGTCCGCGAGGCGATGCTGCCCCGCCCCGACATGGTGGCGGTCGAGGCCGACGAGACGGTGGAGTCCGCGATCGACCGCGCGATCGCAGGCGGCTACTCGCGCCTGCCTGCGTACGAGGGGAGCACCGACAACATCATCGGGCTCGTGTACCTCAAGGACCTGGTGCGTCGGGCGCGTGCAGGTGACGGGGAACGGCCGGTGCGCAGCGCGCTGCGGCCCGCCGTGTTCGTTCCCGAGCAGAAGCGTGTGGCCGAGCTCCTGAACGAGATGCAGACGAAGCAGTACCACATGGCGATCGTCATCGACGAGCACGGTGGCACCGCGGGGCTCGTCACCCTGGAGGACCTGCTCGAGGAGATCGTCGGGGAGATCGCCGACGAGTACGACGTGGAGGCGCCGTCGCTCGAGCACCTTCCCGACGGGTCGCTGCGCGTGCCCGGTCGTCTCTCGATCGACGACGTCAACGAGGAGCTCGGCATCGAGCTCCCCGACACCGAGTGGGACACCGTGGGCGGCCTCGTGTTCAACCTGCTCGGCAAGGTGCCCGACGAGGGCGAGTGCGTGCCGTTCAAGAGCATCGAGCTGTGCGCCGAACGCGTGCAGGGCCGGCGCATCGTGTCGGTGCTCATACGTCGGCGTGACGAGACCGGCGAGATCACGATCACGCCCCCTGACTCGACCCAAGCCGACGCGACCACGTCGTGACCGACGTGACCGAGCCGACGTTCCGCTCGGGGTTCGTCACCCTCGTCGGTCGCCCCAACGTCGGGAAGTCGACGCTCGTGAACCAGGTGGTGGGCGCGAAGGTCGCGATCGTGTCGGATCGCCCCCAGACGACGCGCACGCAGGTGCGCGGGGTCCGCAGCACGGCCACGAGCCAGATCGTGCTGCTCGACACGCCTGGCATCCACAAGCCCCGCACGCTGCTCGGCGAGCGCACCAACGACCGGGCCCGCGCCACGCTCGACGAGGTCGACGTGGTGTGCATGCTGATCGACGCCTCGGCGTCGATCGGGCGGGGCGACCACTTCGTGTCCGAGATCGTCCACGCCGTCGACACCCCGTCGGTGCTCGTCGTGAACAAGGTCGACGCGGTCGACCACGGCTCCGTCGCCGAGCACCTCGCGGTCGCGTCGGCCGAGCTCGGCGAATTCGACGCGTACGTGCCCCTCTCGGCCCTCACCGGCGAGGGCGTCGACGCGCTCGTGGGCGAGCTCGAGGCCCGGCTCCCCGACGGGCCGCACTACTACCCCGACGGCATGGTCACTGATCAGCCGGAGGCCTTCCTCGCCGCCGAGCTCGTGCGCGAGCAGCTCCTGCGCGTCGCCCGCGACGAGCTGCCCCACTCGATCACGGTCGTCGCCGAGATCGAAGTCCTCCAAACGGACGAAGCGGATGACGACGACGATGCACAGGAGCCGAAGGAGGAGATCCTCCACGTGTCGGCCCGGATCCTCGTCGAGCGCGAGTCGCAGAAGGGGATGGTGATCGGGAAGGGCGGGAGCGTGCTGAAGGAAGCCGGCACCCGCGCCCGGGAGGAGCTCGAGCGGCTGCTCGGCACCCGCGTGTTCCTCGAGACGAGGGTGTCGGTCGAGCGCGACTGGCAACGCCGCGCCCACGCCCTCGACCGCCTCGGATACTGACCGGTTCGAGGCACTCGAATCGCCCGCGACACCTGCCGCGAAACAGTCGCGCAGAAGTTGCTGATCGCGAACGGGACCCATGTAGAGTGCCGACGCGTTCGAATCTGTCGACGGCGCCGCCGCGTCTGTGGAAGGGGACATGACGTCACCTCGCAAGGGCACGAGGACTCGCACGAGGCGCCTCGTACTCGCCGCCGCCGCCCTCACGACGCTCGTGCTCGCGGGCTGTTCCGAGGCTGAGAACAACAAGCAGAACGCGCTCGATCCCCACGGCGCCGACGCGGAGAAGATCAACAACCTGTTCACGCCGGTCGCGATCATCGCGATCCTGGTCGGGATCTTCATCATCATCGCCACGATCTTCGTGGCGCTGAAGTTCCGCTACCGCGAGGGCAAGAACGAGAACCCCAAGCAGGTCCACGGCAACAGCCGCCTCGAGATCGGGTGGACGATCATCCCCGCGCTGCTGCTCGCGGTGATCGCGGTGCCGACGGTCGCCACGATCTTCGACCTCGCCGACGCGCCGGCCGCCGACGCGCTCGAGGTGACGGTCATCGGCAAGCAGTGGTGGTGGGAGTTCCAGTACCCGAGCGCGAAGGTCATCACGGCGAACGAGCTGCACATCCCCGTGGGCCGCGACGTCGCGGTGAAGCTGAAGGCGTGTGACCAGGATCAGTGCAACGTGATCCACAGCTTCTGGGTCCCGGAGCTGTCCGGCACGCGAGATGTCGTGCCCGGTCGCACGACCACCATCGTGATCTCGGCCGACGAGCCGGGCACCTACCTCGGGCAATGCAAGGAGTACTGCGGCCTCTCGCACGCCAACATGCGGTTCCGGGTGATCGCGCAGACGCCCGACGACTTCGCCGACTGGCTGTCGGGCCAGCAGCAGGGTCCCGTGAACGAGCTGAGTGACGCAGACGGGAAGGTCGTCGACGAACCCGCGCCGCAGCTGATCAACAAGTTCCAGTGCGTGAACTGCCACGTGTTCGACAACGCCTCGACACCCACCTACGGCCCGAACCTCACGCACCTCGCCAGCCGCACCACGTTCGCGAGCGGCTACTACGAGCTGAACAAGAGCAACCTCGTGAGCTGGCTGCAGAATGCGCCGGGCATGATCCCGATGGAGTCACAAGGATGCCGTGAGAGCCCACAAGGGATCTGTGTCGGCATGCCGAGCTTCACCGAGAACACACCGAAGGGCCTGCCCGAGATGACGCCCGCCGAGGCCAGCACGATCGCCGACTGGCTCCTGGAGCAGAAATGACTGCGTTCACCGACGCCCCAGCCCTCGCGCCGGCACGCCCGCGGCCGCTGATCCTCCGGCGACCGAAGGCGACCACCGGGTTCTGGAGCTGGTTCACCACCATCGACCACAAGAAGATCGGGATCCTCTACGGGGGGACCGCGCTCGTCTTCTTCGTGATCGCCGGCGTCGAGGCGCTGTTGATCCGCCTTCAGCTCGCGGGGCCCAACGGCACGCTGCTCACCGCCTCGCAGTACAACACGCTCTTCACGATGCACGGCACGACGATGGTGTTCCTCGTCGGCATGCCGATGGCCGTCGCGTTCGGCAACTACTTCGTGCCGTTGCAGATCGGTGCACGCGACGTCGCGTTCCCGCGCATCAACATGTTCGGCTACTGGGTCGTGCTGTTCGGCGGCCTGTTCATCTACTCGAGCTTCTTCCTCGGCGGCGCGCCGAACGGCGGCTGGTTCGGCTACGCGCCCCTGAACAGCATCCCCATCGTCGGCGGCGCGCTCCCGGGCCATGGCCCCGACTTCTGGGCGGTCGGCGTCGTGATGCTCGGCATCGGC
>DASUMF010000106.1:0-14698 GCA_036277835.1 Acidimicrobiia bacterium | reverse complement strand
TGTGTACGAACTCGCCCTCGGCGGCACGGCGGTCGTCACGGGGCTGAACGCCCCGCCGCGCTTCGGCGAGGTGGCGGCGCGCAAGATCGCCGAGGAGACGGGCCGGCCGTTCGTGTCGGCGCCGAACAAGTTCGCGGCGCTCGCCGCGCACGACGCGCTCGTGTTCGCGAGCGGCGCGCTGAAGACGCTCGCGGCGTCGCTCATGAAGATCGCCAACGACATCCGCTGGCTCGCGTCGGGGCCGCGCGCCGGGCTCGGTGAGCTGATCCTCCCCGAGAACGAGCCGGGCTCGTCGATCATGCCGGGGAAGGTGAACCCGACGCAGAGCGAGGCGATGACGATGGTCTGCGTGCAGGTGCTCGGCAACGACGCCACCATCGGCATCGCGGGCTCGCAGGGGAACTTCGAGCTCAACGTGTTCAAGCCGGTGATGATCTTCAACTTCCTGCACAGCGTCGACCTGCTCACCGACTCCTGTGCGTCGTTCCGGGAGTTCGCGATCGAAGGGGTGCAGGCCGACGAGGAGCGCATCCAGCGCTACGTCGACGACTCGCTCATGGTGGTCACGGCGCTCAACCCGCACATCGGCTACGACAAGGCGGCCGAGAGCGCCAAGCACGCGCACAAGCACAAGATCTCACTGAAGGAGGCGGTCGTGTCGCTCGGCCACCTCACCCCCGAGCGCTTCGACGAGCTGGTGCGGCCCGAGGAGATGACGAGCCCGGGGAGCTAGTCTCGCGATACATCGCGAAGGACGAGGAGAAGAGCTACCCATGGCGCTGTACGACGAGAAGATCAACACGCTCGAGGGCAACGAGGCCGACCTGTCCGAGTTCAAGGGCAAGGCGCTGCTCGTGGTGAACGTGGCCTCGAAGTGCGGACTCACGCCGCAGTACGAGGGCCTCCAGGCGCTGCAGGACAAGTACGGCGAGCAGGGCTTCGAGGTGCTCGGGTTCCCGTGCAACCAGTTCATGGGCCAGGAGCCGGGCACCGCCGAGGAGATCCGCGAGTTCTGCGACACCAACTACAACGTCAGCTTCACCCTGTTCGAGAAGATCGACGTGAACGGCGCCCAGCGCCACCCGGTGTACGAGATCCTCACCGGCACCGCCGACGTCGACGGTGAGGCCGGCGACGTGAAGTGGAACTTCGAGAAGTTCCTCGTGTCGCCCGAGGGCGAGGTCGTCGGTCGCTTCCGCCCACAGGTCGCCCCGAACGACGACGCCCTGGTCGCCGCGATCGAGGCCAACCTCCCCGCCTGAGGCCGAAATCCGAGGTGTCCGGTCGGGAATGCAGCGGGGCCTCGGGGGGTTCCGTCTCTACGTAATGGTGTAATCACCAGCCTGCGGGCGTCCTGCAGGCGAATCGTGGAGGCGAGATGCCGACAACCGAGTACGACACCGGGGCCCCCGAGACCGGTCCCTTCGCCCTTCCCCTCCTTCCGCTGCAGAGCGGGGTGGTCCTGCCGCAGATGGTCGTGACCCTCGCGCTCGAGTCGCCGGAGGCCCGAGACGCGGCCGACGCCGCGCTCGACGCCGACGGTCGCCTCGTGCTCGTGCCCCGCACCGGCGAGGGTTCGTTCGCGGCGATCGGGACGATCGCGCGGATCGAGAGCGACGGCGAGCTGCCGAACGGCCAGCGGGCCGTGGTGCTCCGCGGTCTGGCCCGAGCCCGCGTGGGCGGGCCCGCGGTCACCGAGCACGCCGGCGTGTGGGTCGAGGTCGACCCCGTCGCCGAGGTGGCCGACGTGTCCGGACGGGCGCGTGAGCTGGCGCGCGAGTACAAGGCCATCGTGCGCGGGATCGCGCAACGACTGGGCTCGCCCCGGATCGCCGACGCGCTCCAGGGCGTCGACGACCCCGGCGCGCTCGCCGACATGTCGGGATGGTCGCCCGACCTCTCGTTGGCGCGCAAGATCGAGCTGCTCGAGACCATCGACCCCGAAGCGCGGATCGACCTCGCCCTCACGTGGGCGCGCGAGACCCTCGCCGAGCTCGAGGTGGGGGAGCAGATCCGCTCGCGCGTGACCGACGGGATGGAGAAGACCCAGCGCGACTTCATGTTGCGCCAGCAGCTCGACGCGATCCGCAAGGAGCTCGGCGAAGGCGGCGACGACGCCGATGTCGTGGCCGAGTACCGGGAGAAGCTCGCCGTGCTCAACGCGCCCGACGACGTGCGCGAGGCCGCGACGCGCGAGATCGACCGGCTCGAGCGGATGAGCGAGCAGAGCCCCGAGCACAGCTGGATCCGCACGTGGCTCGACACCGTGCTCGAGCTGCCGTGGGGCACGCGATCCGAGGACCGGCTCGAAGTGGGCGCGGCGCGCGAGATCCTCGACGCCGACCACACCGGTCTCGGCGACGTGAAGGACCGCATCGTCGAGTTCCTCGCGGTACGCAAGCTGAGAGCGGACCGAGGCCTTGTCGACGAGTCGGCGAAGCGTGGTGCCGGTGCGATCCTGGCGTTGGTCGGGCCTCCGGGCGTCGGCAAGACGTCGCTCGGCGAGTCTGTTGCCCGCGCGCTCGGACGCGAGTTCGTGCGCGTCGCGTTGGGCGGCGTGCACGACGAGGCAGAGCTCCGCGGTCACCGGCGCACCTACGTGGGGGCGCGGCCCGGTCGGGTCGTGCGCGCGCTCACGGAGGCGGGCACGATGAACCCGGTCGTGCTGCTCGACGAGGTCGACAAGCTCGGCAGCGACTGGCGGGGCGATCCGTCCTCGGCGCTGCTCGAGGTGCTCGACCCTGCGCAGAACCACACGTTCCGCGACCACTACCTCGAGGTCGACCTCGACCTGTCCGACGTGCTCTTCCTCGCGACCGCGAACGTGATGGACACGATCCCCGGCCCGTTGCTCGACCGGCTGGAGATCATCCGTCTCGACGGGTACACCGAGGACGAGAAGGTCACGATCGGGCGCGACCACCTGCTGGCACGCCAGCTCGAGCGCAACGGGCTGGTGCCCGACGACGTCGTGGTCACCGACGCTGCCTTGCGTCGAGTGGTCGTCGACTACACGCGTGAAGCCGGTGTGCGTGGGCTCGAGCGCGAGCTCGGGAAGCTGCTGCGCAAGATCGCGGCTCGCATCGCGACCGGGACGACCGGCGACTCGTCGCCGATCACGATCGACGCCGACGACGTGGTCGACGCGCTCGGCCGTCCGAAGTTCTTCGCCGAGGTCGCGGACCGCACCGGGGTGCCCGGGGTGGTCACCGGCTTGGCGGTGACCGGTTCGGGTGGCGACGTGCTGTTCGTCGAAGCGAACACGATGGACGGTGAGGGGCTGACCCTCACCGGGCAGCTCGGCGACGTGATGAAGGAGTCGGCGCAGATCGCGCTGTCGTACGTGCAGGCGCACGCCGAGGAGCTCGGCGTCGACCCTGCGGCGACGCGGCGTCGCTTCCACGTGCACGTGCCGGCCGGCGCGATCCCGAAGGACGGCCCGTCAGCCGGGATCACGATGACGACCGCGCTGGTGAGCGTGCTCACCGGTCGTCCGGTGAAGGCCGGGTTCGGCATGACCGGCGAGGTCACCCTGCAGGGTCGGGTGCTCCCGATCGGTGGCGTGAAGCAGAAGGTGCTCGCCGCGCAACGGGCGGGGCTCCACACGGTGGTGCTGCCGCAGCGCAACGGGCCCGACCTCGACGACGTGCCGGAGGCGGTGCGTGAGGTGATGACGTTCCACCTCGTCGACGACGTGCGCGACGTGCTCGAGCTCGCCCTCGAGCCGGCCGCGGCGGAGGATGCGGTCCCCGCGGCTGCGTGACCGTTCCGGCGGCCGCGCCGGGCTCTACTCGGTGAGCTCGGCGCGCGCCGCCTCGTAGGCGGCGATGAAGTCCTCCGCCGTGGTGCGGGCGATCGCCTCGCCCACCACGGCGAGGGGCACGTCGTCGAGCTTGCGGAAGCGCACGCAGCTCTTGCCCATGTCGAGCCGCTTGCCGGTGGCCTGCCACTGCTCCTTGAACCATCGGGCGTCGTAGTCGTTGGCGTAGATGCCCATGAGGTACAGCGACAGGTGCCGCTTCTGGTTCGCGAGCGACGCGATGCCGAGCGGCTCGCCGTTGTACGTGTCGGGGTAGCGCTCGAGCGGGATGTAGTAGGCGATCATCCCGTGCTGCATCCCCTCGACGAAGCCGTCGGGCAGGTTCGCGAGGATCGTGCGGCGGACTGCGTCGATCGTGCTCCGTCGGTCGTCGGGGACCTCGGCGAGGTACTGCTCGACGGTCGTGGCGTCGCTCTTCATGGTGCGCTCCTCAGGTGGAGTTGCGGAAGGATAGGCCGCAATTCGCGGGCCGCGAACCACCCCGCCACGCGCAGGAGTCAGTCGAGCGCGTCGGGGTTCGTGAACTCGATCTTCTCGCCGGGAGCGAGGGGGAAGTGGCAGGCGACGTATTGGCCGGCGCTCGCCGCCTCCTGCCCGAACGCGCCGGGCGCGGGCCGGATCACCGGCTCGTCCTCCGCGCAGATCGGCTGCGCCCTCGGGCAGCGGGTGCGGAACCGGCAGCCGCTCGGCGGGTTCGTCGGCGACGGGAGCTCGCCCGCGAGCTGCTTGCGGTCGTCGGGGCGCTGCGTCGGATCGGGCACCGGGATCGCCGACAGGAGCGCGGCGGTGTACGGGTGGGCCGGGCGTTCGTAGAGCACGTCGGGCGGCCCGATCTCGCAGAACTTTCCGAGGTACATCACGGCCACCCGGTCGCTCACGTTGCGCACCACCGCCAGGTCGTGCGCGATGAAGAGCAGGGTGAGCCCGAAGCGTGCCTTCATGTCGGCGAGCAGGTTGAGGATCTGCGCCTGCACCGACACGTCGAGCGCGGACACCGGCTCGTCGCAGATGATGAGCGCGGGCTCCGTGATCACCGCGCGTGCGATCGAGATGCGCTGGCACTGACCACCCGAGAACTCGTGAGGGCGTCGGTCGCGCGCGGTCGCAGGGTCGAGGCCGACGGTCGTGAGCATCTCGTCGACGCGCTCGTCGCGCGACGCCCCGTTGCCCACCACCGTTGCCGTCGCGGTTCCCTTCCAGATGTCGATGCCCTCGGCGACGATGTCGCCCACCTTGCGGCGCGGGTTCAGCGAGGAGATCGGATCCTGGAAGATCATCTGCATCTTCGGGCGCAGCGCGCGCAGCGCGCGGCCCCGCAACGCGGTGAGCTCGACGCCGTCGAACTGGACCCGACCGCTGGTGGGCGGCGGGAGCTGGATCAACGCGCGACCGGTGGTCGACTTGCCGCACCCCGACTCGCCGACCAACCCGAGCGTCTCGCCGGGCAGGATGTCGAGGCTGATCCCCGACACCGCCTGCACCTTGGCGCGGCCACCGGCGGGGAACTCGACGCGCAGCTCGTCGGCGCGCAGGAGCGCGCTGCCCTCCGGCCGCAGGTGCGCGGTGCCGATGCCGGCCATCAGGCCACCGGCTCCCCGGTGCCGGAGGAAGCGACCGTGGCGGCGCGCTCGCGGTTGCGCTCGCGGGCTGCGATGCCTTCGGGGGTGCCGACGGGGAACCAGCATCGGAACTTGTGGCCGGGCGTGGGGCCGTCGAGCAGCGGCGGCTGCTCCTCGCGGCACCGGTCCTGCACGTACGCGCACCGATCGGCGAACCGGCAGCCCGCGGGAGGGTCCACGAGGTCGGGCGGGCGCCCCGGGATCGCGTGGAGCCGGGTGTGCGACGGATCGGTGACTTTGGGGATCGACTGCAGCAGCGCCTCGGTGTACGGCATCTTCATCTGCGCGAACAGCGTCGCGGTCGGCGCCTGCTCCACGATCTGGCCCGCGTACATGACCAGCACGTCGTCGGTGCGTCCGGCGACCACGCCGAGGTCGTGGGTGACGAGCACCAGCGCCATGAACCGCTCCGCCTGCTGGGTCTCGAGCAGATCGAGCACCTGCGCCTGCACCGTCACGTCGAGCGCGGTGGTGGGCTCGTCGGCGAAGAGCAGCTGCGGACCGGCGGCGAGCGCGACGGCGATGCACACGCGTTGGCGCAGTCCGCCCGACAGCTGATGCGGGTACTCGTCCATGCGGCGCTCGGCGTCGGGGACGCGCGCGGAGGTGAGCAGCGAGACCGCGAGCTCGTCGGCGAAGTCGCGCGTCACGTCGAGGTGGGTGCGGATCGACTCCGTGATCTGCTTGCCGATCTTCATCACCGGGTTCAGCGACGTCATGGGATCCTGGAAGACCATGGCCATGTGCTGACCCCAGTACTTGCGCATCGCCTTCGGTCCCAGGTTGCCGATCTCCTCGCGGTCGAAGCGGATGGAGCCGTGACGCACGACGCCGCGTTTCGGGAGCAGCCCCATGATGGAGCGTGACAACACGGTCTTGCCGGAACCCGACTCGCCCACGATGCCGAGCGTGCGCCCGCGGTCGAGCGTGAACGACACACCGTCGACGGCGCGCACGAGCCCACGGTCCGTGTCGAAATGCGTCTTCACGTCGCGCACTTCGAGCAGTGTGCCGGTCTCCGGAGTCGTCTCGCTCACAACGCGCCTTCCCGCACGTCGAACTTGGCGCGGATCACGTCGCCGAGCATGTTGAGCGCGAGCACGGTGAAGAAGATCATCAGGGCCGGTTCGAACACGATGTGCGGCGCGCGTTGGAGGTTGATGCGCCCGATCGCGATCATGTTGCCCCACGTGGGAGTGTCGGGCTCGACACTCGCGCCGAGGATGGCGAGCGTGCCTTCGGCGACGATCGCTACTGCGACGCCCAACAGCGCGATCGACACCATCGCGGGCAGCACGTTGGGCAGCACCTCGCGCAGGAGGATGCGGCGGTGGGTCGCGCCCTGGGCGCGCGCGGCGAGCACGAACTCCCGCTCCGACCACGTGAGCGTGCTCGCGCGCGTGATGCGCCCGAGCACGGGCACCGACACCAGCCCGATGGCCAGGATGAGTGCGACGGTCGGATCCACGCCGCCCGCGTTCGGGGTCGACGGGTCGGTGCGCAGGATCACCACGAGCGTGAGGGCCAGGATGACCGCAGGGATGGCGAGGAACACATCGAGCAGTCCGCTCACGATCACGTCGACCTTGCCGCGGAAGTAGCCGCCGACGAGCCCGAGCGCGCCGCCGAAGACGAAGCCGATGACCACCGCCAGCGTCGCGACCAGCAGGGTGGTGCGGCCGCCCCAGATCAGGCGCGAGAGCATGTCGCGCCCGTTGAAGTCGCCACCGAGGAGATGACCCGGCGCGCTCCCCGCGTCGGCCAACGGGCCGCGTCGCGCGATCGCGGTGATGCTCTCCTTCGGATCGTCGAGCGGGAGCACGGGTGCAAGCACCGCGAGCCCGACGACCAGCGCGAGCCAGCCGATCGACAGCCACCCCGTGATGCCGATCCCGTTCCGGCGTCGCCGGTGCGCCTGCGGCCCGGTCTCGACCGCGGCCATCTCGATGGTGCCGGCGTCGACCGGCATGCCGTGGCCGGTCGCGTCCTGGACCAGCCCGGGGAGCGGGTCGTCAGGCATGGGCGCGCCGGATCCTCGGATCGAGCACCACGTAGAGCGCGTCGATGACGAAGTTCAACACGACGTAGAAGATGGCGATGATCGCGATGTAGCTCTGCAGCTCGACGACCTGCCGCGCGTTGATCGCCTGGTAGATGAGCGTTCCCAGCCCCGGGATGCCGAAGATCACCTCGACCGCGACCGCGCCGCCGATCAGCGTGCCGAAGTTGAGCCCCGCCACCGTGAGCAGCGTGAGGCTCGACGGGCGCAGCGCGTGGCGCCAGAGGATGCGCCGGTCGGAGAGCCCCTTCGAGCGGGCCATCGTGATGTAGTTCTCCTGGAGCGTCGCGATCATGTCGCTGCGGAGCAGGCGCATGTACACGGCGATGAGGCCGGCCGCGAGCGAGATGGCCGGGAGCAGCATGGTGCCGAGGTGGTGCCCGATGTCGCCGGTGGGCTCGCCGAACACACCTTCCAGCCAGCCGGGCTCGTACCCGGTTACGGGGATCTGCCCGAGGATGGGCAGATCCGGTCTCCACTTGACCCCCACGAAGTAGGCGAGCGCGAGCGCCAGCACGAAGCTCGGGAGCGCGAGCAGCGCGAACGCGCCGGTGTTGACGCTGCGATCGGCCACCGTGTTGGCCTTGTACGCGGTGAACACCCCGAGGGGGATCGCGATCGCGAGGGCGATGATCTGCGCGTACAGCATCAGCTGCAGCGACACCGGCAGCGCGGCGGTGACCTTCTCGCTCACCGGCGTGTTCGACTGGTAGTCCTTGCCGAGATCGCCGTGGAGGAGGTTCCCGAGCCAGGTCGCGTACTGCTCGAAGAACGGCTTGTCGAGCCCGTTGTCCTCGCGGAATTGCTGCTTCTGCTGCGGGGTGCCGAAGGGCACGACCGCGTCGGCCACGTCACCCGGGAACAGGCGCAGCAGGCTGAAGACGAACAGCGTCGACAGGACGACGACGACGACGAGCTGCAGCAGCCGGCGCGCGATCGTCCTCATGCGGATGTTGGTCTACTGCGAAAGGTAGATCCCGAGCAACGGGTGTCGGCCGTAGATGAACAGGGGTTGGCCCTCGCCGTCGGGCAACGGCGGACCGGCGAGGCCCTGCACGTTCTTCTGCGCAGCGATCGTCCACGCGGAGTAGTAGGCCCAGACGTTGTAGAGCTTCTCCGAGAAGAGCTTGTTGACGTCCTGGTAGATCTTCTTGCGCTCGGCCGGGTCGGTCGACGCCCGGCCCTGGTCGAGGAGGGCCTGCATGTCGGCGTCGACGAAGTGGTTGAAGTTCAGGAGGGACCCGTTCTCCCACCACTGGTAGTTCGCGTCGGGGTCGTCGCCGGGGTGGTTGCGCCACAACATGATGCTGAAGTTGCCGCTCACGGCCGAGAGGATGAACGCGGTCTGGTCCTCACCCTTGAGCGTGGAGTCGATACCGACCTTGGCCAGCTGCTCCTTGAGGAGCTGGGCCTCCGCGCTGTTGGCGGGGTCGTCGGTGTGCTCGAGCACCACGCTGAACTGCCCGTCGTGCGCGGCCTTGTACGCGTCGACGAGCTTCTTCGACTCCTTCGGGTTGTACTTCGGGAAGCCGGGGTTCTTGAGGTACCCCATCACCGACGTGTCGAAGGGCCCATGGGCAACGGTGTACACGCCGTTGTTGCGGAGCTCGTTGACCTGGTTGAGGTCGATGGCCATCGCGACGGCCTTGCGAGCGTCGAGGTCGTCGAGTGGCGGCTTCTGCGCGTTCATGAGGTAGTAGCGCACCTCGCGCCGACCCGGCTTCTCGACCATGAGGTTGAACTGGGACTTGAGCTGGTTGAGCTGGTCGACCTGCTGGCCGTCGGAGGTGTGGATCACGTCGAGCTGGCCGCCCTGGAGCGAGCTCACCCGTTGCGTCGCCTCACGGACGGGGACGAAGGTGAGCTTGTCGAGGTAGGGCAGCTGCGTGCCCTTGGCGTCCTTCTGCCAGTAGTCGGGGTTCTTCGCGGTCACGAGCGGCTGGTTGACGACGCGTTCGCCGGCGAGCTTGAACGGCCCGCTGCCGATGAGGTTGGTCGGGCACGTGTCGGGGTTTGCGAGCTGCGCGGGCGCCGCGATCCCCATGCGGCCGTCGAGGTAGAGGAACCAGGGGAACTCCGGCCACGCAGTGCCGGTGGTGACGGTGAGCTGGGTCGGGCTGTCGACGGTGACCGACGCGATGTTCTTGAGCCCCGCGCCGACCAGGAGGTTCTCCTTGTAGGCCGCGATGTTGGCCGCGACCGCCGCCGCGTCGACGGGCGTGCCGTCGTGGAACTTCACGCCGTCGCGCAGCGTGATGGTCCAGACGGTGTTGTCGGCGTTGGGCTCCACCGACTTGGCGAGGTACGGCACGATCTCGCCCTTGGTGTTCGGGGTCGTGAGCGTGTCGTAGATCGCGTTCTCGACCATGATGCCCGAGATCGCGAGGCGGGCCGACGTGGGGCACCACCCACCCGCGGTCTCCGCTTCGAGGCCGTAGGTGATCTCGCCACCGGGCTTGGGGCTCTTGGCGCTGGCGGTCGGCGTGCCGGCGGCGAGGGCCGGGCTCACCGAGCCGACCAGCATCGCGGTGGCGGTGGCCACGACCAGACCGATCGCTGCGAGCCGCGTGCCGCGCGGCGTGGTCGTGCTCCCTCGAACGTTCATCGCTCGCCCCCCAAGGTGCCCGTACCCGCACGGGCGTGATACCTACTGGCGGGTAATGGTAGCCATGGCGCTCGCCCGGTCTGCGCGCGCCCCGTACCGTGTCGCGGTGGCGGTGCTCCGTGTCTCCTCGTCGTGCGCGATCCCGCTCGACGAGCTCTCGTGGCGCTTTGCTCGGTCCGGTGGCCCGGGCGGACAGCACGCGAACACGAGCGACACGCGCGCGGAGGTCCGCTTCGACATCGCGTCGTCGCCGTCGCTCGGACCGCGCCAGCGCGCCCGGCTGCTCGAGCGGCTCGGTCCGGTGGTCACGGTGGCGGCGTCCGACTCCCGCTCACAGGCGCGCAACCGCGAGCTCGCGCTGGACCGCTTGCGATCGAAGCTCGCCGAGGCGTTGCGACGCGACGCGCCCCGTCGGCCGACGCGACCATCCCGTAGCGCCCGCGAGCGGCGCCTCGACGCGAAGCGCCAGCAGGCGGCGCGCAAGCGCGACCGTCGGCGGCCGCCGATCGATGACTGACAGGCGACGAGTGGTGGGCCGGCGCTGATGGAGATCGCGACCGAGATCGCCTGGTTCGTGCTCGGGGTGGCGGTGCTGCTCGTCGTGGTCGACGACGCGCTGCGCACCTTCGTGCTCCCGCGCGGTGCGGCTCCGCTCCTGACCCGGATCGTCTTCGTCGGGCTCCGGAAGGTGTTCGACCTCCTCGCCGGGACGCGTCGCACCTACGACGGACGTGATCGGGTCATGGCGCTCTATGGGCCGATCGGGCTCCTCGTGCTCCCGCTCGTGTGGCTCGTGCTCGTGATGGGCGCGTTCACCGCGATGTTCCACGCCCTCGGGGTGTCGGGCTTCGAGCGCGCCTTCGAGATGAGCGGCTCGTCGATCTACACGTTGGGGTTCGTGCGCCCACCGGACCTCGCCACCACGACGTTGGCGTTCGTCGAATCCGCCGCAGGGCTCGCGCTGCTCGCCCTGCTGATCGCCTACCTCCCGACCATCTACGGCGCGTTCTCGCGCCGCGAGGCCCTGGTGGCGCAGCTGGCGGCGCGCTCCACCGAGCCGCCGACGGGCGTCAGTGTGCTCGTGCGTTCGCAGGAGATGGAGCGCTTCGATCTCCTCGGCGACCTCTGGGTGCCGTGGCAGCAGTGGTTCGCGGAGCTCGAGGAGACGCACACGTCGCTCGGGGTCCTCAGCTTCTTCCGCTCACCCCGCGCGCACCGATCGTGGATCACGTCGTGTGGCGCGGTGCTCGACGCCGCATCGCTGCGGCTCGCCGCGGTCGACCTGGGGTTCGATCCGCAGGCCGGACTCTGCGTGCGGTCGGGCTTCGTCGCGTTGAACGCCGTCGCCGAGTACTTCGACCTCGAGTACTCGCCGCACGCGGCGCCGACCGACCCGATCAGCATCAGCCGCGCCGAGTTCGACGAGGCCTGTGCTGCACTCGCCGCGGCCGGGATCCCGATCCGTGCCGATCGCGACCAGGCGTGGCGCGACTTCGCGGGTTGGCGGGTGAATTACGACCAGCCGCTGCTCGGCCTGGCCGGGTTGCTCATGGCGCCCTACGCGCCGTGGTCCTCGGACCGGTCGCTGCGCACGCGACGTCGCATCAGAAGAGCCAGTCGTCGCGGTCGGCGTCCGTAGCGGGCGGGTCCGCACCCACGCGGATGAACCATTCCCTGCCGAACACGTCGGCGAACGCGTCGTCGGGCAGGCTCAAGAAGACCGACGAGTCGGGAATCTGGCTCGCGTGCGCGGCCATCGCGGCCCGCTTGCGCTCGAGTTGGCCCGACACGTCGACGACCGTGGTGATGCGCGCCTCCTCGACCCCGAGCGGCGCGTCGCCGGTGTCGGGCGCGTCCGGTGCGTCGGGCGCGTCGAGGTACTTCGCCGTGACCGCTTCGAAGTGCTCGCGGCTCACGGTCGCGCAGTAGACGCGTGGTGTGCCTGCGAGCTCGGCCGCGCGCAGCCCGACTTCGTGCACCTTGATGTGATCGGGATGCTCGTACCCGCCGCGCTCGTCGTAGGTGGTCAGCACCTCGGCGTGCTCGTCGCGCAGCAGGTTCGCGAGTCGTGCTGCCGCTGCCTCGCGATCGGTCGACCAGAACGCTCCCTCGACGTCGTTCGAGGGATCGCCGGCCATGCCCGAGTCGTGGAAGCCGAGGAACGCGACACGCTGCGCGCCGAGTGCGAGCGCGGCGCGCTCGGCCTCGCCGGTGCGGTGCTCGCCGAGCTCGTCCGTCGTGCGCGAGACGCCGTCGAGGATCTCGCCCAGCTCGCCGCGGGTGGCGAACACCACCACGACGCGATGCCCCGCCTCCGACGCTCGTGCGATCGTGCCGCCGGTCATGATCGCCTCGTCGTCGGGATGGGCGTGGAAGCAGACGAGTGTGCCGGGCATGGCGCCATGCAACCACACGACCGTGCCGACACGAACCGACGACACGACCGGCGCTTCGAAGGACACGACGGAATCGACGCGCCCGGCTGCTACCGTGCGCCTTCAACCAACGGGTGGCCGTCGCGTCGCTCGAACCAGCACCGCACAAGGGAGCACGGCCTTGGCAACTGGCACCGTCAAATGGTTCAACGCAGAGAAGGGCTTCGGCTTCATCTCGCGCGAAGAAGGCCCCGACGTCTTCGTGCACTTCTCCGCCATCCAGGGGACCGGCTACCGCTCCCTCGAAGAGGGCCAGAACGTCGAGTTCGACGTCGGTCCCGGCAAGAAGGGCGAAGAGGCGCAGAACGTTCGTCCCGTCTGAGGCTCGCCCCTGACGCGACCAGGTCGTCGCGACCGCTCCTCCTCAAGGCGGGGTGATCGCGCTCCGACAACTTGGCGTGGACAACACCGTGCTCGTGGTCGCGACTGTCGTCGCCCTGATGATCGCGTTCGCGGCGACCGTCACCGCCCTGCGCGCCGGCCGTCGCGCGTCGCGCGCCGCTGAGCGGGTCGCGCAGCTCCTCGAGCCCGACGTCGTCGTCGCCGACCCCGGTGCACCTCTCCCCGCGGGTGCCCCCGGGCTGCCTGCGGGTTCGACCGCGACCGCCGCGCTGCCCGCGCTGCCCGCGCTGCCCGCGCTGCCGCCGGTCGCCGCGCTGCCCACCCTCCGCACCCTGCCCGAGCTGCGCGCGCGCACCGAGCCCGAGGTGCCGTCGATCCCCGAACCCGCGGAGCCGCGGTTGACCGCGCCGGCCGTCGACGTCGTCTCCGGCCGGGGCGACCCGAGCCAGGTGCGGATCCCGGTGTTCGACCTCGATCGACTGCGAGCGTGGCTCACCGACGGGAACGTGGACCTCGGCCGCATCGCGGTCGTGTCGGTGGAGCTCGACAACCTCAACCACGTGAACGAGCGCCTGGGCAACCGCTCGGGCGCGCACCTCCTCGAGGCGATCACACAACGGCTGCGCGCCGTCACGCGCCCGCGCGACGTCGTGGCACACGTGAACCAGGAGCGCTTCATCCTCGTGTGCCGCGACGTGCCCGACCGTGCGGCCGCCGAGGCGCTCTCCGAGCGGATCGCGATGGGCGTCGCGCACCCGTCGGTGCTCGTTGCCGGCGTCGCAGAGGTCACGGCGAGCATCGGGGTCGCGCTCGCGGCCGACGCCCACGAGCGACCGGAGAGCGTGCTGCGGCGAGCGATCAAGGCCGGCAACCGCGCCCGCTCCCAGGGCGGAGCACGCATCGAGATCTGCGAGGACGCGCCCACGGCGACGATCGCCGACGTGGAGTTCGCGGCGGCGCTCACCAACGGCGAGTTCGTGGTGCACTACCTCCCGATCGTGAGCTGCACCACTGGACGGGTTGCCGGCTTCGAGTCGTTGGTCCGCTGGGACCACCCGCAACGCGGCCTGTTGCTCCCCCGCGAGTTCCTTCCGGAAGCCGAGCGCAACGGTGCGATCGTGGCCATCGGGACGTGGGCGATCGAGCACGCCTGCCACCAGATGGCGCGCTGGCACAGCGGCGGCGGCACCTCGCTGAAGATCAACGTGAACGTGTCGGCGCGCGAGTTCGCCGAGCCGACCCTTCCTGCGCAGGTGAAGCGCGTGCTGAGCGAGACCGGTCTGCAACCGGGCTCGGTGTGGCTCGAGATCACCGAGGACACGCTGGTGCAGGACCGCGAGTCGGCCGAGCGCGCACTGCGACAGCTGCACGAGATCGGCGTGCGCCTCGTCATCGACGACTTCGGTGCCGGGGGATCGTCGCTCGTGTCGCTGAAGCACTTCCCGCTCGACGCGATCAAGATCGACCGCGCGTTCGTCGCCGACCTCGGCAAGAGCCGCGACAGCGACGCGATCTGCAGCGCGATCCTCGAGCTCGCGCACTCGCTCGGGCTCGGCGCGATCGCCGAGGGAGTCGAGACCCTCGAGCAGTGGGTCGCGTTGCGCGCCATGGGATGCGAGCTCGGGCAGGGTCGCCTGTTCGGTCCCGCTCGACCCGCCGCCGACTACGGCGACCACCCCGCGGCCACGACCGGGCTCCAGCCCGCGCCCGACACGGTCTGACCCCGACACCTCACACGGTGCAGCGGCTGACCGTCGATCGGCGGTGAGGGCCGCGTACGCTGCCGCGGTGGGCTCCCGCCGACTGGCCTCGGCGTGT
>DASUMF010000105.1:0-10529 GCA_036277835.1 Acidimicrobiia bacterium | reverse complement strand
CGCATCGGCTTCGAGACCCTGCACCCCGGTCCCGGGTACGGCGGGTCCTGCTTCCCGAAGGACGTCGCCGCCCTGCTCGACATGGCGACGAGCTCCGGGTACGACTTCGAGCTCCTCCGCAGCGTGGTCGCGGTGAACGAGCGCCAGCGCGACCGCGTCGTCGACAAGGTGCGCGCGGCATGTGGCGGGTCGGTCGCGGGCCGCTCGATCGGGGTGTGGGGGCTCACGTTCAAGGCCAACACCGACGACCTCCGCGAGTCCCCGGCGGTGTACGTCGTGGAGGCGTTGGTCGCGGAGGGAGCGCAACTGCGCGTTTACGACCCCGTCGCGGCGGCCGACGCCACCGACCAGCTCCCGGGTGTCGAGCGCGTCGCCGACCCCTACGACGCAGCGAGTGGCGCGTCGGTCGTCGCGCTGCTCACGGAGTGGGACGAGCTGAAGACCCTCGACTTCCGAGCCGTCCACGCGTCGATGCAGCCACCGCACGAGGTGGTCGACGCCCGCAACCTGCTCGATGCATCGGCACTGCGGTTGCTCGGCTTCGGCTACCAGGGCATCGGTCGCTGATGCCGCGCGCGGTCGTCACCGGCGGCGCCGGGTTCATCGGCTCCCACCTCGACGAGACGCTGCTCGCGCGCGGCTGGGACGTCGTCGCGGTCGACAACCTCTCGACCGGCTCCCTCGCCAACGTCGCGCACCTCCTCGACGACCCGCACTTCACGTTCTTCGAGCACGACGTCACGCGCGGGATCCCGATCGACGGCCGGGTCGATGCGGTGCTCCACTTCGCGAGCCCGGCCAGCCCGCCCGCGTACCTGGCGCGTCCGATCGCCACGCTCGAGGTGGGTTCGATCGGCACCCAGCACGCGCTCGAGCTCACCCGTGCCAACACCGGTGCGCGCTTCCTGCTCGCGTCGACGAGCGAGGTGTACGGCGATCCGCTGGTCGACCCGCAGGTCGAGACCTACTGGGGCAACGTGAACCCCGTCGGCCCGCGGGCGGTGTACGACGAGGCGAAGCGCTACGCCGAGGCGATCACCATGGCGTACCACCGCACCTACGACCTCGACACCCACATCGTGCGCATCTTCAACACCTACGGTCCCCGCCTCGCCCCCGGCGACGGACGCGTCGTGTCGAACTTCCTCACGCAGGCGCTCCGCGGCGAAGCCCTCACCGTGTACGGCGACGGCCGCCAGACGCGCTCCTTCTGCTATGTCGACGACGAGGTGCGCGGCATCCTCGCCCTGCTCGACGTGCCCCACCACGAGCCGGTGAACATCGGGAACCCGAACGAGATCACGGTGCTCGAGCTGGCCGAGCTCGTGCACCAGGTCACCGGGACCACCACCCCGGTCGTGCACCAGCCGATCCCGGTCGACGACCCGCGCCAGCGCCGCCCCGACATCACCCTGGCGCGCGAGCTGCTCGGCTGGTCACCCACCGTCGACATCGTCGACGGCCTCACGCGCTCGTACTCCGCGTACCTCGAAGCCGCTCGTGGCTGACGCTGCCTGGGCAGCGGTCGTGGTCGCGTACGAGAGCGGCGATCTGCTGCTCGGGGCCGTGGACTCGCTCCTCGCCGACACCAGCGCCGGCAGCCCACCCGAGGTGGTCGTGGTCGACAACGGCTCCCACGACGGCTCGGTCGCGAAGCTGCGCCGGGCGCGGCCCGAGGTGCACGTCGTGACGCCGTCGAGCAACCTCGGGTACGGGCTCGGCGCGAATGCGGGCATCGTCACCACGAGCGCGCCGCTCGTCGCGGTGTGCAACGCCGACCTCGTGGCGAAGGCGGGCACGGCAGGCGCCGTGGTCGGCCGGTTCGCCGACGAACCGGCGATCGGAGCCGTCGGCCCGCGGGTCGTCGACGTCGACGGCGCGACGTATCCGTCGGCGCGGGTGCAACCGTCGATCGTCGACGGGGTGGGGCATGCGCTGCTCGGACTGTGGCTCCCCGAGAACCGCTTCACCCGCCGTTACCACGAGCGTGACGCCGATCCCGACGTGGCGCGCGACGTCGACTGGGTGTCGGGCGCGTCGATCTGGCTGCGGCGCAGCGCTCTCGACTCGGTCGGCGGATGGGACGAGTCGTACTTCATGTACGTCGAGGAGGTCGACCTGTGCTGGCGGCTCCGCCGCGCCGGGTGGCGTGTGGTCTACGAACCCCGCGGGGTGGTCACGCACGTGCAGGGCGCGAGCACGGCGCGTCGTCCGGTGCGCATGATCGTCGAGCACCACCGGTCGTGGTACCGCTTCGCGGCGAAGCGGTGGGTCGGACCGAAGCGGCTCTTGCTGGCGCCGGCCGCCGTGTTCCTCACGCTCCGAGCCGCGATCCTCGTGGCCATGCAGACGGCCGCGTCCGTCGGCCGTCGCCGCGCCGCCTGAGTGCCGGTGCTGCGCGTCGGCGTTGCTGAGTCGTGCGGGTAACCTCCGATCGCCATGCCGACCTCCCGTACCCGCACTGACCGCGCCGCCCGGCGCGCCAAGTACCGCAAGCCCAAGCGCCGCCGAGGCGGCTCGATGGGGTGGAACGTGGCCATCGCCGTCGTCGTCATCCTGGGCATCGTCGCGGTCGTGCTCACGCGTGGGGGATCGGGGAGCGGCGACGGTGGGGTCGCCCCGTTCGCGGCCAACCAGTCGACCGGCCAACCCGGCGACCACTGGCACACCTACCTCGGGGTGAACATCTGCGGCGAGTGGCTCGACGATGTTCCTGCGTTCGAGAACCCGGTCGGTACGCCCAGCGGCACCCAGAACGCCGGGATCCACTCCCACGGCGACGGCCTGATCCACACCCACCCGTTCGTGCAGTCGGAAGCCGGCAACAACGCCACCCTCGGCAAGTACGCCGACTACGGGGACTGGAGCGTGTCGGCGGACTCCATCGACGCCTGGACCGGTCCGGCGTCGAAGCCCGACCAGAAGTCGTGGAGCAACGGCGACACCTGCACCTTCGGTCAGTACAAGGGCAAGCAGGGCCAGCTCGTCTGGGCGGTCGACGGCAAGACGAAGACCGGCAACCCAGCCGACTACAACCAGAAGGACGGCGAGAGCATCGCCATCGGCTTCCTGCCGAAGGGCGTGGCGCTCGACTTCCCGCCCGGGGCATGCGCTGCGTTCGCCAACATCTCCGACCAGAACACCGCCGCGGCCGTGAGCAAGAGCTCGCCCTGCCTCGCGCTCGCCGACAGCACCACCACCACGCTGCCGAGCGCGGCCGACACCACCACCACGGCACCACCGGGCCAGTGACGGCGAGGCAGTGAAAGCGGTCGTCCTCGTCGGGGGAGAGGGCACCCGCCTCCGACCACTCACGTACGACACGCCCAAGCCGCTGCTCCCGATCGCGAACCGTGCGTTCCTCGATCGGCAGCTCGAGTGGCTCGCCGGGCACGGCATCGACGAGGTCGTCCTGTCGCTCGGCTACCTCCCCGACGCGTTCGAAGCACACTTCGCCGCGCATCCCGCGCCGATGAGGGTCAGGTTCGCGGTCGAAGACGACCCGCTCGGCACGGCCGGCGCGATCCGCTTCGCGGCCGCGGGGATCGACGAGCGCGTCGTGGTGTGCAACGGCGACGTGCTCACCACCCTCGACGTCAGCGCGCTGGTGCGGTTCCACGAGGCCCGCGGCGCAGAGGCCACCATCGCGCTCACGGAGGTCGACGACCCGTCGTCGTTCGGCGTGGTGCCGACGGGGGCCGACGGAGAAGTGGTCGCCTTCGTCGAGAAGCCGACGCCGGGCAAGGCGCCGACCCACTGGGTGAACGCGGGCACGTACGTGCTCGAGCCGTCGGTGCTCGATCGGATCCCGCCGCGGCTCACGGTGTCGGTCGAGCGCGAGACCTTCCCGCGGATGTTGGCCGAACGGGGTCACCTCTACGCGATGCAGAGCGACGCCTACTGGATCGACATCGGTGCGCCGGAGCAGTACGTGCGCGCGCACCTCGAGGTGCTCGACGGCGCGATGGGGGCGGAGCCCACGGCCGACGCGCGCGAGCTCCTTCCCGGTGTGTGGGCACAGGGCCACGTCGAGCTCGATCCCGATGCCGTCGTGGTCGCGCCCGCGGTCCTCGGGCACGGAGTGATCGTCGACGCCGGCGCTCGCATCCAGGCGTCGACCCTCGGCGACGGCGTACGGGTCGGGCCCGATGCGCGCGTGATCCGATCCGTGCTCCACCGCGACGCGGTGATCGGGCGGGCCGTCGAGATCACCGACTCCGTGATCGGGGCGGCGGCGGCGGTGCACGACGGCGCCCACGTGGGCGCGCGATCGATCGTCGGCGCCCAGGCGACGGTGGCCGCGCACGCGCGCCTCGCGTCGGTGCGGGTCGCGGCCGACGAGCACGAACACCCCGCGCCGCAGGAGAGCTGATGCGCGTCCTGGTCACCGGCGGTGCGGGCTTCATCGGCTCGACGCTGGTCGATCGCCTGCTGGCGGAGGGCTGCGACGTCGACGTCATCGACGACCTCTCGACGGGATCGCTCGCCAACCTGGCCGACGCGCGCGCACAGCGCAACCAGCGCTTCACGTTCCACCGTCTCGACATCCGGTCACCGCAGCTCACCGAGGTGATCGCGCACCGCCGTCCCGAGGTGATCTTCCACCTCGCAGCCCAACTCGACGTGCGCGTGTCGGTGCGTCGACCGATCTTCGACGCCGAGGTGAACATCCTCGGCTCGCTCAACGTGTGCGAGGCCGCGGTCGCGGGCGGCACGCGCAAGGTCGTGTTCGCGGGGTCGGGCGGCACGCTCTACGGCGTGCCGGAGTCGTTGCCGACGCGCGAGAGCCACGCGCAGCGACCGGTGTCGCCGTACGGCGTGTCGAAGAAGGCCGCCGGCGACTACCTCCACGTGTACCGCGAGGTGCACGGGCTCGAGTACACCGAGCTCGCGCTCGCGAACGTCTACGGCCCGCGCCAGGACCCCAACGGCGAGGCGGGCGTGGTGGCGATCTTCGCCGGGCAGCTGCTCGCCGGTCGCCGCCCCACCATCTACGGCGACGGATCGCAGACGCGCGACTACCTCTTCGTCGACGACGCGGTCGACGCGTTCGTGCGAGCGGCGGAGCGCGGGGGCGGCCTGCTCATGAACATCGGCACCGGCGTGGAGACGAGCGTGCGCGAGCTCTACACCGCGATGGCGTCACTGGTCGGGACGCGCGACGAGCCGGGCGCCGCGGCCGCGCGCCCGGGGGAGCTCACCCGCTCCGCGCTGGATCCCGGTCGCGCCGCCATCCAGCTCGGCTGGAAGCCGTGGACCACCCTCGACGAGGGCCTCGCGCTCACGATCGACTGGTTCCGCGCCCAACCGAGCTGAACCCGGACGACGCCAGCCGAAAGCGGTCCCGCGGGACCGCTTTCGGTCCCGGATCCCTTGCAGCTGCGGGGCGCTGCGGGTACGATACGAACGTACATTCGCTCCACTTCCCCCATTCGTGTCGTTGCCGTTGGAGGAAGCCATGGACGGGTTGTCGCTCGAATCGATGCCGTTGGAGAGCATCGAGGCCGAGATCACCGAGGGTGCCGGGCAGCTCGCCGCCGCGGAGTGCCGGTGGTTGTTGTTCGTCGCGGAGTTCGACCGCCGTGAGGGCTGGAAGGCGTGGGGGTGCCGTGGCTGCACGCAGTGGTTGAGCTGGCGGTGCGGCATCGAGCCGCGCACCGCGCGCCGCAAGCTCCAGGTCGCCCACGGCCTCACGCTGTTCCCGCGCATCCGGGAGGAGTTCTCGAAGGGCCGCTTGAGCTACTCGAAGGCGCGCGCGCTGATCCGGGTCGCTGGTCCCGACACCGAGGACGACCTCGTCGATATGGCGTTGCACGCGACCGCCGCGCACGTGGAGGCGATCGCGCGCGGTTATCTGCGGACAGCGCGAGCCGAGGACCGTGCCAACGGGATCGATCCCGCGCGCGGTCGTCGGGTCGACTTCGTCGCCGATGACGAGGACCCGCACCTCGGGCTGGTGGTCGCTCGCCTGACCGTGGAGGAGCAGGCGCTGGTCCGCAGCGCGCTCGCGGCAGCGGGCAAGGATCGTTCGTTCGCGGATGCGATGGTGATGATGGCGGAGAGCTTCCTCGCGAACGGGCCTGGGTGTCGCCGCGGCAACCAGCGCGCGCAGCTCCAGGTGAACGTCGACGAGAAGGTGCTGCTCGGCGATGACAGTGGCAGGGCGACGATCGACGGCACCGCCGTCGCGCCCGAGACCGCTCGCCGTCTCGCCTGTGACGCCACGTTCACGTGGTTGTTGCGCGACGAGCACGGTGAGCCGATCGACGTGAGTTCCAAGCATGCGAACATCCCGCGCGCGTTGCGCCGGCTGGTGCGCGCTCGGGACGACGGCCGGTGTCGGTTCCCGGGCTGTGCGGAGGACCGCTTCACCGATGTGCATCACATCCGTCACCGTGCCGACGGCGGCTCACATGAGCCGTCGAACCTCGCGACGTTGTGCTGGTTCCATCATCGCCTCGTGCACGAAGGCGGCTGGTCGATCGAACGCGACGACACCACCGGCGAGATCGTCGCGATCGACCCCGCCGGCCGCCGGCTCACCGGCGAAGTCCCGACCACGAACGACGCATCCGCCGACGACATCGTCGACGCCAACCATGAACACGACCTCGCCATCGACGCGTCGACCGCGATCCCGCAATGGGGCGGCGAGCGCCTCGACCTCGGCTGGGCCGTCACCTCACTCTGGTACTGCAACCACCCGGAACAGCTTGCCGACATGGCGGCCTGAACGTGGGCGCCGCCGGATCAGCGATGCGCGCGGAGCTCGTCGAGGGGGATCGGCGGGCGGGGGCGGCCGACGTACGCGGGGTCGGGTCGGCCCATCACCACCATCGCGTGCGGGAGCCATTCGGGCTCGAGACGCAACGCGTCGCGCGCCGCTTCGGGGCAGAAGATCGGAGCGGCCACCCAACACGAGGCGTAGCCAGCGTCGGCCGTCGCCAGCATGAGGTTCTCGACCGCGGCACCGAGGGAGAGCAGCGCCATGCCCCACTCGGCGCGCTGGCGCGTCTCGTCGGGATAGCGGTCGAGCCCGTTCCACGTGAGGCAACCGAGCACGATCGCGGGCGCACTGGTGACCTTGCGGTGTGACGCGTCCACGAGCTCGTCGATGCGCGCCGTCGGCACGCCGTCGCCGGCGAGATCTTCGCGCCAGCGCTCGCCCATGCCGTGCGCGAGCGCCTGCTTCGCGTCATCGGTGTCGACCACGACCCACCGCCACGGACGCGAGTGGTGCGGCGCAGGCGCCGAGCACGCGGCTTCGATCACCTGATCGAGCACCGCGCGCGGCACGGCCTCGTCGGTGAACGCCCGGATCGAGCGCCGGGCCTCGATGAACTCGGGGACGCCCACCGCGGGCTACGCGACCGCGGCGAGGGCTTCGCGCGCGAGCGCAGCGGCGATGGAACGGTCGGTCATCAAGGTGTTGGTCACCACCGGCCGAACGCCGAGCGCCGCGACCTCCGGTGCGCGCGACGCGTCCTCGTCGTCGATGACGAACGCGTCGCACAGGTCGCGGTAACCGGCGGCGACGCCGACGCACGACGCCTCGATGCCGAGATCGGCGAGCATGCGGTCAGCCGGGCCCTTCACCGCGACCCCGGCGATGAGGTTGCTCACACCGACGACGCGCGGGTGGGCGGCGACCGCGTCGCGGATGCCGGGGACGGCGAGGATCGGCGCGATCGACAGGATCGGGTTCGCAGGAGCGATGACCACCGCGTCCGCCCGCGCGATGGCGTCGAGCACGCCGGGCGCGGGTTGGGCGTCGGCCGCGCCGTCGTAGCGCACGCTGATCACGGGCGGCTCGCACCGCTCGCGCACGAACCACTCCTCCAGCGCGAAGTCGACCGGTCCGGTCGGGGTCGACGCGGTCACGATCGTCGACACGACGTCGTCGCTCATGGGGAGCAACGTGCACTCGAGGCCCCAGGCGCGGGTGATCTCGGCGGTCACCATCGAGAGCGGCGCGCCGGCGGTGAGTCGCTCGGTGCGGTAGATGTGCGTCGCGAAGTCGCGGTCGCCGAGGTTGAACCAGGTCGGCACCCCGTAGCGTTCGAGCGCGCCGAGGGTCGCGAACGTCTCCCCGGCCAGGCCCCACCCGGTGTCGGGGTTGTTCGCGCCGGCCAGGGCGTAGGTGACGGAGTCGAGATCCGGGCACACCCGCAGACCGTGGAACCAGTCGTCGTCGCCGGTGTTGCCGAGGATCACGACGTCGGCCGGCGGCACCACCTCGAGGAGCCCAGCCAGGAACCGCGCCGAGCCCACACCACCTGCGAGCGCCACGATCATGCGCCGCAGGGTAACCGGCGGCACCCGCGTCGCACCCGGCCGGACGGCGCCCGTGGCCGGGCCCGTGGCCCAGTTCCGCAAGGGCTCGGCGGTACGCTGTCGGCCCAGATGAGCACCTAGGCCGACCTCGGCGCGCCGTCGCCCGGGCCGGAGCCGGTCGATCCGGACCCGGCCCCCGAGGAACAGATCGAGGACGAGCCGCTCGAAGAGCCGGTCGCGCCCTACCCGCCGGTCGCGGCGGTGGTCGTCACCCGCAACCCCGGGCCCTGGCTCGAGGACACGCTCATGGGGCTCGCCGCGCAGGACTACCCCGACCTCACCGTGCTCGTGGTCGACTGCGGTTCTGACGAGGACCCGACGGCGCGGATCGCGGCCGACCTGCCCGGCGCCTTCGTGCGCCGCCTCGCCGGCGGTTGCGGGTTCGCGGTCGCGGCCAACGAGGCGCTGGGGTCCGTCGAGGGCGCGACGTTCCTCTTGATGTGCCACGACGACGTGGTCCTCGATCCCAGCGCGGTCCGGGCGCTGGTGGAGGAGGCGTACCGCTCGAACGCAGGCATCGTGGGACCCAAGCTCGTGAGTGCGGAGGACCCCGAGATCCTGCTCGAGGTCGGCCGGGCCATCGACCGCTTCGGCGCGGCGTACACGGGCATCGAGCCTGGCGAGCTCGATCAGGAGCAGCACGACGGCGTGCGCGACGTGTTCTACGTCACGACCGCGGTGATGCTGGTGCGCGTCGATCTCTTCGCGGAGCTCGAGGGGTTCGACCCCGCGACGTTTCCCGGTTCCGAAGACCTCGATCTCTGCTGGCGGGCGCGTCTCGCCGGCGCGCGTGTCCTCGTCGTGCCCGACGCCCGCGCGTCGCACCGAGAAGCGGCCGACGACCGGTTGACGGGTGACCGCCCCGACGAGCTCGCGCTCGCGCGCACCCGCGTGCGCGTGTTGCTCACGTCGTACTCCGTGCCGACCCTGCTCTGGCTCGTGCCGGTGGGCATCGTCGTCGGCTTCATCGAAGCGGTCGGCGACCTGCTCACTGGTCGTCCCCGTCGCGCCCGCGCCGCGATCGGCGCGTGGGTCAGCAACCTCGTGCACTTCCGCCGTTGGCGTGCCTCGCGCCGTCGTGCACAGGCGATCCGCCACGTGCACGATCGCGACCTGCGCGAGCTGCAGGTCGGGAGCACGACCCGCCTCAACCTCTTCCTGGCGCACCACGTGCGGGGTGACGACCGGCTGCAGACCTTCAGCGAGCGCGGCCGTGCCGCGGTCGACTCGATGTCCGACGGCATGCGCACCCCGGCCGCGATCGCGTTCCTGGTGTTCCTGGTGCTCGTGCTCGTGGGCTCTCGCCACCTCGTCACGCAAGGCGTGCCGTCGATCGGTACGACGATCGTGTGGCCCGGCGTCGGCGACCTGTTCACCGCGTTCACGTCCGCGTGGCGCTACACCGGCCTCGGCTCGGCGTCGCCCGCGCCGGCGCTGATGGCCGTGATGACGGGCGTCGGCGGTGTGCTGCTGGGCTCGGTCGGCCTTGCGCGCACGTTGGTGGTGGTGCTCGCGATGCCGGTCGGCGCCTTCGGCGCCTACCGCCTCGCCTACCGGGTGATGGGGATCCGCGGGCCCGCGCTCGCGGCCGGGCTCGCGTACGGCGTGAACCCGGTGGCGCGCAACGCCGTCGCAGAGGGTCGGCTCGGCCCGCTCGTGCTGTTCGCGACGTTGCCGATCCTGCTCTCGCAGCTGGTGAGCCTCGTGCGCCTCACCGACACCGCGACCGACGTCGACCCCGGTGCCGATCCCGCCGAGCCGCGCCGCGGACGGGTTCTGCGGTTCGCGCTCCTCCTCGCGTTCACCACCGCGTGGTACCCGCTCACGCCCGCGTACGTCGGGGTGGCGGTGCTGGCACTGCTGCTCGTCTCGCCGTTCACCGGTGGCGTCGGGCGCTCGATGCGCGCCCTCGGTCTCGTGATCGCCGGCACCGTGGGCGCGCTCGTGCTCCTGTTCCCGTGGCCGTTGTCGTACGTGGAGAGCAACGGCGAGGCGACGGCGCGGCTCGCGGCGCTCGGGTTCTCCTTCCGACCGATCCTCGACCTGTCCGACGTGCTGCGCTTCCACACCGGGCCGGCGGGTGCCGGGTGGGCGATGTGGGGCTTGTTCGTGGCCGCCGCGGTGCCCTTGTTCGTCGCCACCGGACCGCGTCTGGCCTGGGCGACGCGCGGGTGGGCGCTCGCGCTCGCCGGCTG
>DASUMF010000104.1:0-5715 GCA_036277835.1 Acidimicrobiia bacterium | reverse complement strand
CGCTCGCGAGGTCGGGGTCGATCTCCTTGAGCGTGCGGCGCAGGACCTTGCCCGACGTGGTACGGGGGATCTCGTCGACGAAGACGAACTGGTCGACGTGCTTGTAGCCGGCGAGCCGCTCGGCCACCCACGCCGAGAGCTCCTCCGCGGTCGCCGCACCGGGCGCGGTGAGCACCACCGCGGCCTTCGGCGCCTCGCCGCGTCGCTCGTCGGGCACGCCGTACACGCCGACGTCGGCCACCGCGGGGTGCGCATGCAACGTGGCTTCGATCTCGGCCGGGGCCACCGCGAACGCGGACGACTTGATCATCTCCTTGGCGCGGTCGGTGAGGTGCAACCACCCCTCGGGCTCCAACCAGCCGACGTCGCCGGTGCGGAGCCACCCACCTTCGAGGAACGCGTCGGCGTTCGCCGCCTCGGGGAGGTATCCCTTCATCACGTGCGGACCGCGCACGACGAGCTCACCGTGTTCGCCGAGCGGCAGCTCCTCGTGCGTTTCGAGGTCGACGATGCGCACCTCGAGGTCGGAGATCGGCAGGCCCGGGCTGTCGAGGCGGCACTGCTCGGGCAGATGGACCGGGTTGCAGTAGAGGTCCGGACCTTCCGTGCACCCATAGGCCTGCACCCAGCGGAGACCGGTGCGTTCGCTGACGCGGTTGGCGACGTCTTCGGCGACGGGCGTGGCGGCCCACATGAAGTAGCGAAGCGACGAGAGGTCGTAGCGCTCGAGGTCGGGATGGTTCGCCATCGCCACCGCGATCGGCGCGGCGCCGAACGCGAGCGTGATCCTGTCGTCCTGGATGTTCGTGAGCACGCGGTCGAGCTCGAAGCGCGGGAGCAGCGTCATCTTGGCCAGCGCGTGGAACGAGCACCCGAGGGTGACGATCCCGTAGATGTGGAACAAGGGCAGGAAGAACTGGATGTGGTCGTTCTCGCCGATGGTGGCAGCCGAGTTCCACGTGATGCACGCCGCGACCAACGAGCGGTGCGTGTGACGCACCGCCTTCGGAAGCCCGGTGGTGCCCGAGCTGAACGGCAGCGCGACGTCGTCGTCGAGCGAGAAGTCGGGCGGTGGCTCCGGGCGCTGCCCCGACGAGCTGTACACGAGGTCCCAGAACGACAGCCATCCCTCCGGGACGTCGCGGTCGACGCACACGCGCAGCGCGGGACCGCCTGCCTCGTCGACGAGATCCGCGAACTGCGCCTCGGCGATCACGACGTCGGGCGCGGTGAGCTCGAACGCGTGGCGCAGCTCGCCGACCTTCCACGACGGGTTCGGCATGACCACCGCGCCGCCGGCCTGGCTCACGCCGTGCTGGGCGATGATCCACTCCGGTCGGTTGCTCACGACGAGCGCCACTCGTTGCCCCGGTGCGAAGCCGATGCCGGGCAGCGCGTTGGCGAACGCGTTGCCGGCGCCGTCGAGCTCGCGGAACGTGTAGTTCTCGCCTTCGAACACGACGGCGATGCGTTCGGGATGGCGGTCCGCGGCGTCGGCGAGGAACTGGTGCAGCGGCTGTTCGGGATAGTGGAGCGGCGGTCGGTGCAGCATCGGGGCGTACCGTAGCGTCGTCGCGCACGGCGCGTGCCAGGATGGGCGCATGGCCCTCATCGAGCGCTTCACCACCCGCAGCGGCGTCAAGATCCGCTACCTCGACAACGCTCCCGAGGAGCCCGTCGGCCTGCCGATCCTGTTCTCGCCCGGCGTCACCGACTTCGCCGACGAGTACACCGCGCTGCTCGAGTACTTCCTCCCGCGCCGTGTCGTGGTGGTCGAGGTGCGCGGGCGCGGCGGCAGCGAAGCGCCTCCCACCGGGTATGCCGTCGCCGACCACGTCCGCGACCTCGACGCGGTCGTCGCGGAGGAGTCGTTCGAGCGTCTCCACGTGATGACCTTCTCCCGAGGCACCTCGTGGGCCCTTGACTTCGCGCTCGCCGAGCCGGCGCGGATCGCGACGTTGTCCATCGGCGAGTACCGCGCGGTGGAGGTGGGGATGCCCGACACCTTCGCCGAGCACATGTTCACCACCACGTTCCGGGGCAAGCCGATGTCCGAACGTGTGCAGCGCCACGTGCTCGAGGAGCTGGCGCGCGAGTCGCGCGCCCGCGACCTCTGGGATCGTCTCCCCGAGCTGGGACCGCTGCTCGTCGCGCGCGGTGGCGACGGGGGGATGGTCGACGACGCCGCGGTGGCGCAGTACGAGGCCGTGCGCCCCGACGTGGAGGTCGTCACGATCCCGGACGCGGCGCACGACCTCTTCCGCCCCGACCGCACCGCGTATCCGGCCGCGATCGCCGACTTCATCGCCCGACGCACGCCGGGCCTCTGACCGCACCGCGCCAACTTGACGCGGGCGTCAACCGCGACCACGCTTCGACGGACCGCACGATCTGCGAAGGCGACGAAGGCGAGGCGAGGACCATGGACGTCGAAGCACGGCTGCAGGCACTCGAACGCCAGGTCGTCGAGCTCCAGGACAGCCTCGACGTGTTGCGCGTCGTGGCCAGCTACGGCCCCAGCGTCGACGGCGGCGCCGCCGCGGAGGCCGGGCTGCTGTGGACCGAGGACTGCACCTACGACAGCGACAACGCGGCCGACCCCCTTCGTGGTCGCACGACCATCGAAGAGCTCTCGGAGCGGGTCGGGCAGGTGCCGATGGGCGTCGCCCACTTCCTCAACCTCCCCGTGGTGGTCGTCGACGGTGATCGCGCCACCGTCACCGGCCACTCGAACACCTACCACCAAGAAGACGGCAAGTACGTCGTGGCCCGCGTGAGCTCCAACCGCTGGGAGCTCGAGAAGATCGACGGGCGGTGGCAGATCCGCAGCCGCGTCAACCGGATCCTCGACGGCAACCAGGAGGCCAAGGAGCTCCTGGCCCGCGGCATCCGCGAGTCCTTCGCCTGAGCGAACAGGAACCCGACATGGTCGACGACATCCGCAACGTCGCTCCCGAGGAGCACTGGGAGCAGTTCGAGAAGGCCTGGACCGCGCTCCTCACGTACCGCTACCTCGGAAAGCTCACGCCCGGGCTCGACGCCGGCGTCGAGCTCGAGACGATGCCGTTGCGTCACGACATGCGCAACAGCACCGGCGGCATCATGGCCGCGCCGTTGTGCATCGCGTGCCCGGAGCCGTACTGGAACGACGACGAGTGCGTGCCCGCGCCGGTCGTGATGTCGTACGAGATCCTCGATCCCGCACGCGACGTCCGCCAGGTCGTGATGACACGCGACGTGATCCACCTCGGGCGAACGATGGGGTTCAGCCGCTCCCGCATCGTCGATGCCGACGACCCGAACCGGTTGATCGCGGTGTCGACCGGCACGGGTGTGAGCCTCGGCGCCGTCCCCGACAACTACGAGAAGGTCGACAACCCGCCGATCCCGGTCGAGGACTCGCCCACCATGCCGCCGCTGCACGTCGCGTTCGGCGCGACGCAGGGCGACGACGGGCGGTGGCGCCTTCCTCCGCTCGTCCAGGAGCTGTCGGCGCCGCACGCCGCGCTGCACCTCGGCCCGATCAACATCGTGCTCGAGCGCGCCGGGCTCGACGCGTTGGCGGAGCACGCCGGCACCGACGCGCTCCAGGCGGAGAGCTGGATCGTCATGATGTTGCGGCCCGGCACCGTCGGGCCGTTCCGTGCCGAAGCCGAGGTCATGACCGACGCGTCGGAACGCCTGCCCGTGCAGCTCTCCCTGCACGACGAGGGCAACGGCGACCGGGTCATCGCGACCGCCATCGGCACGTATCGACGAGTGTGAGCGCGCCGTTCGAGAGCGTCGACGCCGTCGTCGACGCCTTCCGTCGTTGGATGGCCGAGCACGACGCCGAGCTGTCACCGTTCCGACACGTCGCCGAGGGGAACATGCTCGCGACGGTCGAGGCGGCGCGGCCGCTGCAACGGCTGCTCTACGACGCCGGATGGACGACGCTCGGGTGGCCGGAGGAGTGCGGCGGCCGCGGCGGCTCGCCGGTGCTGCGGGCCGCGGTGATCGAAGAGCTCGCGGCCGCGGGCTTCGTCGTCCCCGAGGTGCACAGCACGGTGGAGATCGTCGCGCCGCTCCTCATCCGCTACGCGCCGCAGCTCGCGACCACCTACCTTCCCCCCGCCCTCTCGGGCGACGAGCGGTGGTGTCAGGGCTTCTCAGAACCCGACGCCGGCAGCGATCTCGGCTCGTTGCGCACGCGCGCGATCGTCGACGGCGACGGCTTCCGCATCACGGGTTCCAAGATGTGGAGCAGCTTCGGTCACGTCGCGCACCGGTGCGCGCTGCTGGCGCGCACCGGCGATCCCGACAGCCGCACCCGCGGCCTCACCATGTTCTGGGTCGACATGGACGCGCCCGGCATCACGGTGACCCCGACGATGTGCGAGAGCGGCCGCGAAGAGGTTGCCGAGATCTTCTTCGACGACGTCGCGGTGCCGGCTGATCGCGTCGTCGGCGAGGTCGACGGCGGGTGGGGCGCCGTCATGTACCTCATGCAGTTCGAACGGGGCGCGTTCGCGTGGCAACGCCAGGCGGAGCTCCACACCTCACTCGAGCACCTCATCGCGGATCCCGCCGCGCTGCCGGACGACGCGGCGGAGATCGTCGGCAACGCGTACCTGGCGGTCCTCGCCCTCCGATCGCAGAGCGCCATGACCGTCGCCGAGCTCGCGGCGGAACACGATCTCGGGCCCGAGATCTCGGTCGACAAGCTGCTCCTCGGCATGACCGAGCAGGTCGTCACCGACACCGCGCGCGAGCTCCTCTGGCCCGCGCTCGAGCTCGACGACGACGACGAGCGCGCCGCGTACTGGCGTCGCAAGTGGGCGTACTCGCGGATCACCACCATCTACGGCGGGGTGGCCGAGGTGCAGCGCGATCTCGTGGCCGAGCGCCTCCTCGGCCTCCCCCGGAGCCGATGATGGATCGCGACGAGCTCGAGCTGGTGCGCGCCTCGATGCGCCAGCTCCTCACGGAGTGCGGCGCCGCCGACGTGCCCGCGCAGCTGCTCGAGAGCGGCTGGGGCGAGCTGGTCGGCGACGATCCGGCCACCGCGGTGTCGGTCCTCGCCGAGGAGCAGGGCCGAACGCTGGCGGCCACGCCGGTCCTCGACCTCGTCCTCCTGCACGGTGCGGGGCTGCCGCTCGACCCGACGACGGCGTTCGTGCTCCCTCGCCTCCAACGTGCGAGCACGCCCTCGAGCGTGGAGGGCGACACGATCTCGATCGACGGCCTGGTGCTCGCCGGTCACGAGCGCGCGTCGTCGTTCCTCGTGCTCGCGCCCGGTGCCGCGATCGTCGCAGTGTCGCCCGGTGACCTCCGATTCGAACCGGTGGCGGGTGGCGACCCCGACCTCGGGCTCCACCGTGCCCTTGGCGAGGTCCGCACTGCCGACGTGCAGGTCGTGGCGTCCGCCGACGCGTCGCGGGCCGCGCTCGCGGCCGGACGTCGCGCGCTGGCCGCCGAGCTGATCGGGCTCTCCGAGCGCATGCTCGACGACACCGTCGCCTACGTCGTGGATCGCCAGCAGTTCGGGCGCCCCATCGCGACGTTCCAGACGGTGAAGCACCGCCTGGCCGACGTGAAGGTCGCGACGAGCTCCGCACACGCCGCGTTGCGCACCGCGTGGCTCGACGACGACGCGACGAGCGCGGTCGCGGCGAAGTGCCTCGCCGGCCGCGCGTCGCGCGTCGCGGCCACCAACTGCCATCAGGTGCACGGCGG
>DASUMF010000103.1:0-2074 GCA_036277835.1 Acidimicrobiia bacterium | reverse complement strand
GACGGCGCGGACGCCGCCCGGGTACACCTTGGTGAGCGCGGCGGTGCGGATGACCTCGTCGACGGTGGTGGACATCACGGCGCCATCATCGCGCCGGTCCGCGCGACTGCACCTATGAGTTGGATCCTGACGAGCTCGAGCCCGGGCCCGCGTCGCGCACCTTCTCGACGTGCACCAGCGCCTCGCGGAGCTGGTCGATCCAGTCGCCCTCGTGATCGCTGACCAGGCGCACGCACCACGCCAGGGCGTGGCTCCGGCTCCGGGCGACACCGGCGTCGACCAGCGTGTCGAGCACTCGGCGATCGCTCATCCGCAGCCGCGTCATCACCGGCACGCTGAGGCTGGTGAACACGTCCTCGACCTCGCCGCACCGGGCCCCCCACGCGACCTTGCGCCCGAACCGGGCCTCGGCCTCGTCGGCAATGCGCATCCGCAGCGCGCGGGTGTCCTCGCGGAAGCCCTGGATGCGCGCCGCCCGTGCCGTCGCCTGCGCGTCGGGATCGGCGTCGGCCCCGGTGTCGGGCTCGGGAAGCGTGCCGACGACCAGGATCTCCTCCCGGTCGTAGGCCACCTCGGGTGGTGCGGTGAACCAGCCGTCGGGCAGGCGACCGGCGAACCAGGCCTGCAGCTTGGACTCGGGGGAGGTGTGTTCGGACCTGTTCTCAGACATGGTGATTACATTATTACATCGTTTCGAGTCGTGCAACGATGCGGGCGGCCACTGCGGCGGCGGCCTCGTCGCTCTCGTACTTCGTGCGGGGCCAGAAGAAGCCACGGAGCCCGTCCTTGAACCGCCGGGGCACGACGTGGACGTGCAGGTGCGGCACGCTCTGGCTGACGACGTTGTTCTCCGCCACGAACGTGCCGTCGGCGCCGAGCGCGTCCTGCACGGCCGCGGCCACGGTCTGCACCCGAGCGAACAGCTCGTCGCGCAGCGGGCCGTCGAGCTCGCGCAGGGTCACGACGTGGCGACGCGGCACGACCAACGTGTGGCCCTCGAAGAGCGGTCGATGATCGAGGAACGCGACGACGTCGGCGGTGTCGAGCACCATCGCCGCCGGCTGCTCACCCGCCGCGATGGCACAGAACAGGCAGGCCGTCGACGCTGCCACCTAGGAGTCGCGCGCCGGGTCGGGTGAGGCATACGGGCGCCGGCGCGGCGGAAGGGCCTCGCGCTTGTAGACCATCACCTTGCGGCGGAAGAAGCACACCTCTTCGCCGCGCTGGTTGAAGCCCCGGGTCTCCACCGTGACCACGCCCCGGTCGGGGCGACTCGACGACTCGCGCTTCTCGATCACGTTGGTCTCCGCGTAGATCGTGTCGCCGTGGAACGTAGGACGCGAGTGCTTCAGCTCCTCCACCTCGAGGTTGGCCACTGCCGAGCCGCTGACGTCGGGCACGCTCATGCCGAGCACGAGCGAGTACACGAGGTTGCCCACCACCACGTTCTTGCCGAACTGCGTCTGCGTCTCGGCGAACCACGCGTCGGTGTGCAGCGGGTGGTGGTTCATCGTGATCATGCAGAACAGGTGGTCGTCGGCCTCGGTGATGGTCTTGCCCGGCCAGTGCCGGTAGGTGTCGCCGGGCTCGAACTCCTCGTAGCAGCGGCCGAACGGACGCTCGTGCGTGGTCATGCGTCGAGCGTACCGAGCGCAACCGGTCCCGCCGGGCGGGGTCTGCGCACTGCCCGCGCGGGCTGCTCGGGCCGCTCAGGTCGTCGAAGACCTGCCGGTTACCATCGTCGTGCATCATGTCCGATCCCTCCCCCGGCGCCGACGCGCACCTCACTCGACGCGAGCGCCGCGCCGGACGCTCGAAGGCGCGGTGGAAGCGCGTTGCCTCGATCACCGTCACGGGGCTGCTGCTCGTCGGCTTCGGCCTCGTGATCACCGAGACGGTGCGCTTCGGCGGCGACGACCGGCCGTCGCTCGCGGGCACGGTGACCGCGACCCCGCGCTCCACGGTCGCCGACACGCCCACGACCACGATCCCCGGTCGACCGTGCCGCTCGCCCTTGAACGACAACGATCCGCTGCGGCTGTGGATCGGTGGCGACTCGCTGGCCGGTTCGCTC
>DASUMF010000102.1:0-6537 GCA_036277835.1 Acidimicrobiia bacterium | reverse complement strand
TGGTCATCGACGCCAACGGCGTGCACTCGAAGCAGTTCGCGGAGCCGGAGCCGAAGCTCTGCCTGTTCGAGTTCGTTTACTTCGCGCGTCCCGACACGTACCTGTACGGCCACTCGGTGCACGCCGCGCGTCAACGAATGGGCGAAGAGCTGGCACGGCAGGCGCCGGTCGTCGCCGACATGGTGATGCCGGTGCCGGAGTCGGGCGTGCCCGCCGCGCAGGGCTACGCGCGCGCGTCGGGCATCCCGTACGGCGACGGCCTCGTACGCAACCGCTACGTCGGGCGCACGTTCATCCAGCCCAACCAGCAGCAGCGCGACCAGGGCGTGCGACTCAAGCTCAACCCGCTCGCCGAGAACATCCGCGGCAAGCGGCTCGTTGTCGTCGAGGACTCGATCGTGCGCGGCACCACGTTGCGTCAGCTCGTCACCGTGTTGCGCGAGGCGGGCGCATCCGAGGTGCACCTCCGCGTGTCGTCACCTCCCTACAAGTGGCCCTGCTACTACGGCCTCGACACCGGCCGTCGCTCCGAGCTGCTCGCCGCCGACCTCGCGGTCGGTGAGATCCGCGACTTCCTCGGCGTCGACTCGCTCGCCTACCTCGAGCTCGACCGGCTCACGGCCGCCACCGGTGCGCCGTCGTCCGCGTTCTGCACCGCGTGCCTGAGCGGTGAGTATCCGGTGGCCATTCCCACGCTGCGCGACTCGAAGCAGGTGCTGGAGCTCCAGGAGGCAGCACTGGTCGAGCCGGAGCGTGCCGGATGAGCACGAGCGACGCCACCACACCAGAACCCCTCACCTACGCCGACGCGGGTGTCGACATCGCGGAGGGGGAACGGGCGGTCGAGCTCATCAAGCAGCACGTGCGCTCGACGTTCCGGCCCGAGGTGGTGGGCGACATCGGAGGCTTCGGGGGGCTGTTCCGCTTCGAGCCGCGCGACATGCGCGATCCGATCCTCGTGTCGTCGACCGACGGCGTGGGCACGAAGTCGCTGATCGCGCGACTCACCGGGAAGTACGACACGATCGGCATCGACCTCGTCGCGGGCTCGGTCGACGACATCGCAGTGCAGGGCGCGGAGCCGCTCTTCTTCCTCGACTACATCTCGATCGGCAAGTTGGTGCCGGAGATCATCGACGACATCGTCGCCGGCGTGGCCGACGGCTGTCGCCGCGCCGGGTGCGCGCTGCTCGGCGGTGAGATGTCGGAGCACCCCGACATCATGGAGCCCGGCGAGTTCGATCTCGTCGGGTTCGCCGTGGGTGTCGTCGATCGCGCGCGCATCCTTCCCGCGGGCGTGCGCGCAGGTGACGTGATCGTCGGTATGGCGAGCCCCGGCCTCCGCCAGAACGGCTACTCGCTCGCGCGCCGCGCGTTGCTCGGTCGCGCAGGGCGTCGGCTCGACGAGCCCGCGTGGGGTGGCTCGCACCACACGCTCGGCGACGAGCTGCTGCGCCCCAGCGTCATCTATGCCCCCGCGATGCGCGAGTTGCGGCGTCGCGTGCCGGTGCACGCCTTCGCGCACATCACCGGCGGCGGCCTGCCCGCGAACCTCGCCCGCGTGTTGCCCGCGCACTGCGACGGGCATCTGCGTCGCGGCAGTTGGGAGGAGCCGCGCATCTTCGCGGAGGTGCAGACCGCGGGTGACGTCCCCGATGCCGAGATGGAGCAGGTCTTCAACCTCGGCGTGGGCATGATCGCCGTTGTCAGCCCAGAGGACCGTTTGGATACCCTGGACGCCATTCGATCCGCCGGGCACGACGCCTGGTTGATCGGCGAGGTCGTCGAAGGCCGGGGCGTCGTCAAGATCGAGCGGTGATGGGTGCACCCCCGCGCTTCCCGGTCCGCCGGCCGATTGCTACTCTGCACATACGGGACTGATCTCCCCAAGCCGGACGACATGGTGGGTTCGCACCGCTCACCGGGCCGATGGGGGATCCCAACGGGAAAGAGGCCTCCATGGCGCAGAACCCCGCTCCTGAGCCTGAGCAGTTGCTGACGCCTTCCGAGGTCGCCGCGATGTTCAGGGTCAATCCGAAGACGGTCACGCGCTGGGCGCGGGCCGGCAAGATCTCGGCCATCCGCACGCTCGGTGGCCATCGGCGCTTCCGCGCCTCGGAGATCCAGAAGTTCCTCGAGCAGGTCGACGAAGCGACCGAGCTCTGAGTCACCGCCCGCACGCGAGCGGGCCGAGATGTGGTGGCCGGGACCGGCGTCGATCCGGTGACCCCGCGCTTTTCAGGCGCGTGCTCTGCCGACTGAGCTACCCGGCCGTGCGGGGAGACGAGTCTCCCCAACGCGGTCCTGACGGGATTTGAACCCGCGGCCTCCGCCTTGACAGGGCGGCGTGCACTCCAAACTGCACCACAGGACCAGGTGTTCCGACCGCCGGAGCGATCGTTGTGCCCCCAGGGGAGTTCGAATCCCCGTTACCGCCTTGAAAGGGCGGCGTCCTGGGCCACTAGACGATGGGGGCTCGGCGTCACCTGAGGCAGGGCATCGTAGCAGTCGCCACCCACGACCATCCGGTGGTGATCCCACCCCATCCGCGCCGCGGCGTCCGACGAACAGTCGGGGTGACGACGACGCGGCCGCACGGCGAGCGCGCAGGCACGCCCGCGACGCGGGCACGGGTGGCGGTGATCGGTGCCGGGGTCTCGGGCCTCACGGCCGCGTACCTGCTGCAACGGACGTGCGACGTGACGCTCTACGAAGCCGAACCTCGGCTCGGTGGCCACGCGCACACCCACGACGTGCTCGGCGCGGGCGGTGCGTCGCTCGCGGTCGACAGCGGCTTCATCGTGTTCAACGAACGCACGTACCCGAACCTCGTGCGCCTCTTCGCAGAGCTGGGTGTGCAGACCCAGCCGAGCGAGATGAGCATGTCGGTGCGGTGTGACGGCTGTGGCCTCGAGTACGCCGGGGCCCGAGGTCTGGGCGGGGTGTTCGCGCAGCCGACCCGCGCGGCCAGCGGCGCGTTCTGGCGGATGCTCATCGACGTGAAGCGGTTCCATCGACGCGCCCGGCGCATGCTCGACGAGCAGCCGGGCTCGTCGGGGGGAGGAGACGCCGGGTCCCTCGCGACGCTGCGCGAGTTCCTGGCCGACGGTCACTTCTCGCCCTACTTCGTGCAGCACTTCATGGTGCCCGTGGTGTCGTGCGTCTGGTCGTGCCCGCCGTCGACGGCGCTCGAGTACCCGGCGCACTACCTGTTCCGGTTCCTCGACCACCACGGGTTCCTGACGATCGGCAACGCGCCGCAGTGGCGAACGGTGTCGGGTGGGTCGCGCGCGTACGTCGAGCGCGCCGCGAAGGAGCTGACGGCGACGGCGCTGGCCACGCCGGTGCGCGCCGTCGATCGGACGCTCGGCGGCGTGTCGGTGCGCGACGCCGCCGGCGACGTCCGCCACTTCGAGCACGCGGTGATCGCGACCCATGCCGACGAAGCCCTCGCGCTGCTCGCGTCGCCCACGCGTGACGAACGCGAGGTGCTCGGGGCATTCCAGTACTCGCCGAACCGCACCGTGCTGCACACCGACACGTCGTTGCTCCCGCGGGCCGCTCGCGCGCGCTCGTCGTGGAACTACCTCGTGGACCGCTGCGCCGACGGCACCGACGGCCGCGTCCAACGGGTCAAGGTCAGCTACCACATGAACCGTCTGCAGCAGCTCGACGACGACCGCGACTACCTCGTGACGCTCAACGCCGACGAGCACATCCCGTCGGATGCAGTCGTCGCGACGATGGAGTACACGCACCCCGTGTACACCCCGCAGTCGGTCGCGGCGCAGGAGCGGCTGCAGTGCTTGGACGACGACCGCATCGCGTTCGCAGGGGCGTACCACGGCTGGGGCTTCCACGAGGACGGCTGTCGCTCGGGCGTTGGCGCCGCTCGTCACTTCGGAGCGGCGTGGTGACGACGCACCAGCTCGAGGTGACGCATCGGCGCATCGTGACGCCCGCGGTGTTCCGCACGACGATCCACCACGTCCGGCACGCTCCCGTGCACCACGAGTTCTCCTACCGGCAACCCATGTGGCTGGTCGACGTCGATGCCCTGCCCCAGGTCGCGCGCCCGTTCGACCTGCTGCTTCGCTTCGACGCGCGTGATCACCTCGGCGATCCGCTCGCGACGATCCGCGCGAACGTCGACGCCCACCTCGCCGACGCCGGCATCGAGCGACCGGCGCGCGTGCTCATGCTGGCCAACCCTCGGTCACTGGGGCACGGGTTCAACCCGATCACGGTGTTCTGGTGCTCCGACCGTGACGGTGTGCTCGTCGCGGTCGTCGCCGAGGTGCACAACACGTACGGCGGGCGCCACTGCTACCTCGTGCAGCCCGAGCGCCTGGGCCAGGACGCGGTCGACGGGGCGCTCGACAAGGAGTTGTACGTCTCGCCCTTCTTCCCGGTCGACGGCCGCTACGACATGCGCGTCGCCGAGCCGCGCGACGGTCTCGACGTCGCGATCGCGCTCCGCCGTGACGGCGCGGTCGTGTTCGAGGCGTCACTGCGCGCGGAGGCCGCGACGGCGGTGCGCCGGCCCCTCGTCACCGCGCTGCGGCACCCGGCGTCGAGCTGGTGGGTGACGGCCCGAATCCGGGTACAGGGCATCCGGCTCTGGCGGCGGCTGCCGATCGTTCCCCGTCCCGTGAGGACCTGAGCCCGACGCTTCGAAGGAGGTCGTGGAGATGGCGCTCGTCGCCGAACCCTTCCAGCACCAGTACCTGCCCGGCCCGTGGCGGGAGCTGCCGGCGGCACCCGACACACCGGTGCACGCGGCGGTGACCCGCGCGCTGCTTCTTCGCGGCGCGCGCCATCTCCCGGTCCGGGTCGAGCTCCCCAACGGTCGTGCGGTCGGATCGCACGATCCCGCCGACCCGGTGTTGCGCATCCATCGGGACGCGTTCTTCCATCGGGTCGGCCGTCACGGCCTGATCGGGTTCGGTGAGTCGTACATGGCCGGCGACTGGGATGCCGACGACCTCGGTGCCGCACTCCGGCCGTTCGCGGCACGGATCGAGTTGCTCGTGCCGCCCTGGATGCAAAGGCTCCGCCGCTTCTACGTGCACCGTCCACCGCGCGACGACGACAACACACGCGCCGGCGCACGCCGCAACATCCAGCGGCACTACGACCTGTCCAACGACCTCTTCGCGTCGTTCCTCGACGAGTCGATGACCTACTCCTGCGCGTTGTTCGAGCCCGGGGACACGCTCGAGCAGGCGCAAGCTCGCAAGATCGACCGGATCCTCGACTGCACCCGTGTCGCCGCAGGCACTCGCCTGCTCGAGATCGGCACCGGTTGGGGTGCATTGGCCGTGCGGGCCGCGGAGCGTGGCGCCCGCGTGACGACGGTGACGCTGTCGGACGAGCAGCGGATCGCAGCACGACTGCGCGCCGCGCGACACGGCGTCGCCGATCGCGTCGACGTGCAGCTACGCGACTACCGCGACGTCGACGGCCGCTACGACGCGGTCGTGAGCGTGGAGATGATCGAGGCAGTGGGCGAGCGGTACTGGCCGACGTACTTCGCCGCGCTGGAGCGATTGCTGGCGCCCGGGGGCCGCATCGGGCTCCAGTCGATCGTGTTCGAGCACGCCCGGATGCTGGCGACGCGCTCGCAGTACACGTGGATCCACAAGTACATCTTCCCTGGTGGCGCCATCCCGTCGGTGCGGGCACTCGAGTCGACGCTCGCCACCCACACCCGGTTGGGCGTGGTCGATCGGTTCCACTTCGGGCTGCACTACGCGAGCACGCTGCGGGAGTGGCGCTCGCGGTTCGACGCCAATGCCGACATGGTCGACGCCGTCGGCTTCGACGGCACGTTCCGCCGCATGTGGGACTTCTACCTCGCGTACTGCGAGGCCGGTTTCGCCACCGGGTACCTCGACGACGTGCAGCTCGTGCTGGAAGCCCGGTGATCGCGGCGAGCTCGTTCGCGACCGGCGAGTTCCTGACCGGGCTGCTCGTCACGGCCGCGGCGGTGGTCGTGACGATGGTGATCGCGTTCGTGATCGGTCACGCGATCGGCCGGTACAACGTGATCGACACCGCGTGGGGCCTCGGGTTCGTCGTGGTCGCGCTGGTGTCGTTCGTCTGGTCGAGCGGTCACGGCGACGCGACGTCGCGCGCGCTGATGCTCGCGATCGTCGCCATCTGGGGTGTGCGTCTCGCCGTGCATCTCGGCTGGCGCAGTCGCGGCCACGGCGAGGATCCGCGCTACACCGAGATGCTCGAGCGCACCGACGCCGACGACGCGCGCTACGCCGTGGCGCACATCTTCGTGCCGCAGGCGGCAGCGATGTGGTTCATCTCGCTGCCCGTGCAGGTCGCGATGTACCAACGCGACCCCAGCGCGGTCCTGGTGGTGGTCGGCGTGGCCGTCTGGGTGGTCGGTCTCGGGTTCGAGAGCATCGGCGACCTGCAGCTCGCACGGTTCCGCGCCGTTCCCGCCAACCGGTCGCGTGTGATGGACACCGGCCTCTGGCGCTACACGCGCCATCCGAACTACTTCGGCGACTTCTGCGTCTG
>DASUMF010000101.1:0-2615 GCA_036277835.1 Acidimicrobiia bacterium | reverse complement strand
AAGGCCGTCGCCAAGAAGGCCACGCCCGCCAAGAAGACGGTCGCGAAGAAGACGACGGCCAAGAAGACGGTCGCCCGGAAGACCACGCGCCGCTAGCGCTCGCGCCACGAGCCGGCGTCGACTGCGGGGCGCTCACCCCCGTCGTCGACGCCGGTTCGTGATCGCATCCTGCGAGGAGCGTGTGCTGATGGCCGACGACCTCGACCTGCTCGACGACGACCAGCGGCTCATCGCGGCGGCCGTGCGCGACACGTGCCGCGAGTTCGACGACGACTACTGGTCGGCGTGCGACGACGAGCACCGCTTCCCGTGGGACTTCTACGCCCGCATGGCGGAAGGCGGCTGGGTCGGCATCGCGCTGCCCGAGGAGTACGGCGGCGGCGGACGCGGCATCACCGAGGCGGCCGTCGTGTTGCACGAGGTCGCGAAGAGCGGCGCCGCGGTGAACGGCTGCTCGGCGGTGCACCTCACGATCTTCGGCCTCAACCCGGTCGTGCGCTTCGGCAACGATCGCCTCAAGGAGACGTTCCTGCCGCGGGCCGCCGCGGGCGACCTCCACGTGGCGTTCGGCGTGACCGAGCCCGACGCCGGGACCGACACGGGGCGCATCACCACCCGCGCCGAGCCCGACGGCAAGGGCGGGTGGCACATCACCGGTCGCAAGGTGTGGACGTCGAAGGCGCTCGAATCCGAGGTCGTCCTGCTGCTCGCACGCACCGGGCCACCCGAGAGCGGGCTGCGCGGCCTGAGCCTGTTCGTCGCCGATCTCGACCCCGACTACGTCGACGTGCGGCCGATCCCGAAGGTCGGGCGCAACGCGGTCGCGTCGTGTGAGGTCGCGTACGACCGCCTTCCTGTCGAAGGGTGGCGACTCGTCGGCGAGGAGAACGCGGGGTTCCGCGCGCTGCTGCACGGGCTGAATCCCGAGCGGGTGCTCATCGCATCCGAGGCGTGCGGGATCGGCGAGGTCGCGCTCGATCACGCGGTGCACTACGCGAAGGAACGTGTCGTCTTCGACCGTCCGATCGGTGCCAACCAGGCGATCAGCCACCCGCTCGCGCACGCACACGCGTCGTTGCGGGCGGCGTGGATGATGGCGTTGCACGCAGCGCGGCGCTACGACGCCGGGCTCGAATGCGGCGAGGAGGCCAACACCGCGAAGTACCTCGCCGCCGAAGCCGCGTTCTTCGCGGCCGACCGCGCGATCCAGACCCTCGGTGGGATGGGGTACGCCCGCGAGTACCACGTCGAGCGCTACTGGCGCGAGGCGCGCCTGCTGCGGCTGGCGCCGGTCACCCAGGAGATGACGCTCAACCACCTCGCGCAGTCAGTGCTCGGCCTCCCCCGGAGCTACTGACGCCGATTCGGTCGCGGCGCGCTACAGCTGGATGCCGTTGTTCCAGTCGCGGCGCGGCACGTCGAGCAACGGCACCCAGGTGTCGCCGCGACTGACCGCGTGCTCGAGCACCTGTCGCAGCGCGTCGGGCGCCGGGTCGGGCCAGCTGTGGAACAGCACGATCGCGGTGTCGGCCGCCTCCGCGCGCCGGCGCTCGATGCCCTCGACCACGTTGCGGGCAACCTGACGCGGGTCGTCGCGCAAGTCGTCCTTCCAGTCGTAGGCGACGGCGTGCGCGTCGATGTGCCACCAGCCGCACGCCGCCACCGACTGCAGGACGAAGCCGTCGGTGTTGCCGCTCAGGTACGGGAGCCGGAACAGCGGACGCGTCGGCACCAGGTCCCGGTCGAGCAGCGCCTGCTCGGCGTCGGCCAGCTCGCGCACGATCGCGTCGCCCGACAGCTCGACGAAGCGGGTGTGCGTGTCGCCGTGCAACCCGACGACCATCCCCGGCGCAGCCAACGCCGCGCGGTCGTCGGCGGTCGCGCGGTCACGCACCCACCCGCCCTGTACGAAGTGGGTGGCCGGCACCGCCGCGTCGACGAGGAGCTCGACCATCGCGACGAAGTTCCCCGCCCGGCACGGGTGGTCGCGCGCCTCCACGTCGAACGTCAGCGACAGCTGCATGGCATCACAGGTCGTCGACCTCGTGTTGGATGGTCGGGAGGTCGCACGCGTTGTAGCCGTCGAAGAAGCCCCGACGGAAGTAGCCCATCCGCAGGAACGTGATCGGCACATCGGCGCTCACGCCCCGTGCCCGGCTGTACACGAGGAACGCTTCGATCAGCTCGTCGAGGTCGCCGGGCGAGAGCGACCCACCCTGGAGGTAGCCGTTGAAGAACGCGGCCGTGAAGCCGCCGCTGTAGCAGTCGGCCTGGAACACGATGGCGAGGTCGTTCTCGGCGACCCCGGGCTCGCCCTCCATCACCTGCACGCGCGTGGCGAACGGATTGGCGATCAGCGACGCCACGCCGAAGTCGCCGATCTCGTCGTAGATCTGTTGGAGGAACGGTTCGTCGAACGCGAGGTAGTCGTCGTCGATGCAGTAGAAGACGCGATTGCGCACCTGCTTCACCGCGAGCTTCGACCCACCGCACGTGGGGATCGACGAGCGGTCGGAGCTGTCGAACTTGCCGACCGCGTCGATCGACAGCGGCGTGTATCCCGCCTCGACTTGTGTGTAGAAGTCGTTGAGCAGGTCGACGGTGAGGGGGATCAC
>DASUMF010000100.1:0-2287 GCA_036277835.1 Acidimicrobiia bacterium | reverse complement strand
GCTCCAGGTGCCGATCGGCGTCGTGGGAGCGATCAGCCCCTTCAACTTCCCGCTCAACCTCGTCGCCCACAAGCTCGCGCCGGCCATTGCTGCCGGCTGCCCGGTGGTGCTGAAGCCGGCCTCGGCCACGCCGTTGTCGGCCATCGCGCTCGCCCGCCTGCTCCTCACCGAGTGCGGGCTGCCGACCGGCATGCTCAACGTCGTCACCGGGAGTGGCGGCGCGGTGGGTGACCCGCTCGTCGACCATCCCGACGTCGCGATGATCACGTTCACGGGCTCACCCGAGGTCGGGTGGGGCATCCGCGGCCGCGCCGCGACCAAGAAGGTGGGGCTCGAGCTCGGCAACAACGCGCCGGTGATCGTCGAACCGGGCGCCGACGTCGCGACGGTGGCGGCCAAGGTCGCCGTCGCCGGCTTCAGCCACGCCGGGCAGTCGTGCATCTCCACCCAGCGCGTCTACGTGCACCACGACGTCGAGTCGGCCCTGCTGGACGCGCTGGCGCCGTTGGTGGATGCCCTCGTCGTCGGTGATCCACTCGACGAGCGCACCGACGTGTCGGCGCTGATCACGCCGAAGGAGCGCGACCGGGTGGTGTCGTGGATCGACGAAGCAGTCGCCGCCGGCGCCAAGGTCGCCACGGGCGGCACCGAGCGCGACGGCATGTTGGTGCCGACCGTGCTCACCGACGTGACACCCGACATGAAGGTGTGCGCGGGTGAGGTGTTCGGCCCGGTGGTCGCGGTGCAGCGCTACGCGCACGTCGACGACGCGTTCCGCCTCGCCAACGACTCCCGGTACGGGCTGCAGGCGGCGATCTTCACGCCCGATCTCGACCTCGCGCTGCGCGCTGCGCGCGAGCTCGACTTCGGCGGCGTGCTGGTGAACGAGGTGCCGACGTTCCGCGCCGATCAGATGCCCTACGGCGGCGTGCGCGACAGCGGCAACACCCGCGAGGGCCCCCACGATGCGGTACGAGAGATGACCGAGACCCGATTGGTGATCATCGCATGACACAAGCCTGCTCCCTCTCACGTGCTCGCGTCGCGTGGACCGCGTTCGGCGTCAGCGCCCTGCTCGTCGCGTGGCCCATGGCCGTCGGTGCCGGTGCCGTGGACACGGCACCATCGTCCACCACGCCGACGTCGACGCCTGCGGCAACGGGGGCAACAGGAAGGGTCCCCGTGTCCGCGCGCAGCTACTCGTTCACGCCGTCGAAGCTCACGATCGCGTCGGGACAGCGGGTCACGATCGCGTTGAAGTCGACCGACGTGCCCCACGACTTCGTGGTGAACGGTCCCGGCCTTTCCAACAAGAAGGTCGTCACGGTGAAGGGCGGCAAGACCGCGACGGGCAAGTTGGTGTTGCCGCGACAGGGCAAGTACCAGTTCTACTGCTCGATTCCCGGCCATCGCGCCGCAGGCATGCGGGGTACGATCACCGCCACGTGAACCCGCGCGACCCGCACCCGCTGTCGACGCACGTCGCGGTCGACACCGCGGTCGCCTTCCTCGGGATCCTCGTCCTCGGCTTGATCCTCGGGCTGTCCTTCCTCGTGATCGTCGCGATCGCGATCATCGCCGGCGTGTGCCTCGCGCCCTACACGCGCCGCACGGAGATCCGGCAGCTCGCGGCGCGCGACGACGTCGAGCCGGGCCGCGAGGTCGAGCCGGGCCGCGAGGTCGATCCGGGCCACGACGACCCGACGACGTGACCACGTCGGCCGAGCGTCACAACCGCGCGTTCTGGGACGCCGACGCCGACGACTACCAGGCCGCACACGGCGACGCGCTGCGACGAGCGCCCGACGCGTGGGGAGTCTGGCGCATCCCCGAATCCGACCTCCACGTGCTCGGCGACGTCGCGGGGCTCGACGTGCTCGAGTACGGCTGCGGCGCCGCGCAGTGGTCGCTCGCGCTCCGCGACCGTGGCGCGCGCGCCGTGGCGCTCGACCAGTCGGTCGCGCAGCTCGCGCACGCGGCGTCCGCGGCGCGCGCAGCGCGCGCCGACCTGCCGCTGCTGTGCGCGAGCGGCGAGCGCATCCCCTGCGCCGACGCGTCGTTCGACCTGGTGTTCTGCGACCACGGCGCGATCTCGTTCTGCGATCCCGATCGCGCGCTCCCCGAGGTCGCGCGCGTGCTGCGCCCGGGCGGACGGCTCGTGTTCTGCCACTCGACCATCTGGGGCTACCTCACCTACCGACGGCGCACCGACCGCGTCACCCGGCGCCTGCGCCGCCCGTACTTCGGGCGAAGGGTGTGGGCCGAGCGGGAGGGCACCGTCGACTTC
>DASUMF010000099.1:0-14698 GCA_036277835.1 Acidimicrobiia bacterium | reverse complement strand
CGGTCCGCTGGTGCTCGACCACCTCGATCTCACGCTGCGTGGAGGTGAAGCCGTGGCAGTGGTCGGTGCGACGGCGTCGGGCAAGACGACGATCGCCAGGCTCATCCCGCGCCTCTACGACATCGAGGAGGGTCGCATCCTCATCGACGGCGTCGACGTGCGCGACACGTTGCTCACCGATCTCCGCAAGGGCGTCGGCATCGTCTTCGAGGAGACCTTTCTCTTCACGAGCTCGGTGCGCGACAACATCGCCTTCGCCGATCCCGATGCGTCGATCGAAAAGGTCCGACGGGCAGCGCGGCTGGCGGGTGCCGAGGAGTTCATCGACGCGCTGCCGAACGGCTTCAACACCGAGATCGGCGAGCACGGCTACTCGCTGTCGGGCGGACAACGGCAACGCATCGCGATCGCGAGGGCGGTGATCGCAGAACCGAGTGTGTTGATCCTCGACGACGCGACTTCGTCCGTCGACCCCACGAAGGAGCACGAGATCCGCGCCGCGTTGCGCGAGGTGATGGCGGGGCGCACCACGCTCATCATCGCCCACCGCCCGGCCACGATCGCGTTGGCGGATCGGGTGGTGCTCCTCGAGGGTGGACGCATCATCGCAGACGGCACCCATGCGGGGTTGCTCGCGACCGACGAGCGGTATCGCAAGGTCCTGGCGTCGGTCTCGCACGCCGCGATCGCGCCGAACCTCGTGGCATCGACCGAGGACGGTGGTCAGTAGTGCGCGGCGGAGGGCCCAGCAGCTTCGCGGTCGAGCAGCTGTCACGCGAGGAAGCGACGCAGGTCGTACGACGCACCTGGGACATGGTCCGCCCCTGGCGCGGTCGTCTCATCTTCCTGTTCTTCCTCCTCGTCGGGCAGACGTTGGCACTCCTCGCCGGACCCCGCTTGGTGGCGTACGCGATCGACTCCGGGATGAACGAGGGGAACGCGGGCGCGATCGACCTGGCGGCGATCCTCTACCTCGCGCTCGCCGTCGTCTCCCTGTGCTTCGCGCGCATGACCGTGTGGGGCTTGTCGAAGGTCGGCGAGGACTTCCTGCAGACCTTGCGGCAACGGGTGTTCCACCACATGATGCGACTCGGTCTCGACTTCTTCGAGCGTGAGAAGACGGGCGTGCTGGTGTCGCGCATGACATCCGACGTCGACGCGCTGCAACAGCTCGTGCAGGTCGGCATGATCGGGTTGGTGCAGAACGTGCTGCTCTTCGTGGGCGCGCTGGTGTGGATCTTCTTCCTGTCGTGGCAGCTCGCCCTGTGTGTCGTGGTGCTCCTCGTCCCGGTGTACTTCGGGTCGAAGTGGTTCCGGCGCGAATCGAACAAGGCGTACCTCGACGTGCGCGACCAGATCGGGCGCAACCTCGCGACGCTGCAGGAGGGGCTCGCCGGCGTCCGCGTCGTGCAGGCCTACGGCCAGGAGCAGGCGTACTTCGAGCGGTTCACCACCACCAACGAAGCGCAGTTCGACGCCAACCTCCACACGGTGAAGATCGCGACCCGGTTCTTCCCCGCGGTCGAGTACGCCGGCGTGTTCGGGGTGGCGGTGATCATCGCAGTCGGCGGTGCCATGGCCGACAACAACATCATCACGGTGGGCACCGTCGCCGCGTTCGTGCTGTACCTGAGCAACCTGTTCGACCCGGTGCAGCAGTTGAGCCAGACCTACAACATGGTGCAGGCGGCGGCCGCCGCACTGCAGAAGCTGTTCCAGCTGCTCGACGAGGACGCGTCGATCGCGGAGAAGCCGGGTGCCGTCGACCTCCCGGAGCGGGGCGTGCTGTCGGTGGCGAGCGTGTCGTTCGGCTACGCGAGCAACGAAGACGTGCTGCACGACGTCTCGATCGACCTCGCTCCAGGCGAGCGGATCGCGCTGGTGGGGCCCACCGGCGCCGGGAAGTCGACGTTGGCGAAGCTCATGGTGCGCTTCTACGATCCGCGTCGGGGCGAGGTGAGCTTCGGCGGTGTCGACCTGCGCGACGCGACGCTCGCGTCACTGCGCCAGCGCATCGTGGTGGTGCCCCAGGAAGGGTTCCTGTTCTTCGGCAACGTGCGCGACAACATCAGGATGGCGCGTCGCGGTGCGACCGATGCCGAAGTCGACGCGGCGGTCGCGGCGCTCGGGCTCACCGAGCGGTTCGACGCCTTGCCCGACGGGCTCAGCACCGAGGTCCGGGAGCGGGGGTCGCGCCTGTCGGCGGGGGAGCGGCAGCTCGTGTCGCTGGTTCGGGCGGCACTGGCGGACCCCACCGTGCTCGTGCTCGACGAGGCCACGTCGAGTCTCGATCCCGGCACCGAGCAGGCGGTCGAGGCCGCGCTCGAACGCCTCACCGACAACCGAACGGTCGTGGTGGTCGCACACCGACTGACCACCGCGGCGCGCGCCGACCGGGTCGCGGTGGTCGACGGCGGACAGCTCATCGAGCTCGGTACGCACGAAGAGCTGGTGCGCCAGGCAGGCCACTACGCATCGCTCTACGAGAGCTGGACCTCGGGCCAGGCCCTCGGACGCATCGCATGACCACCCCCGACGACAGGAGCGCCCCTCCCATGGCGATCGACGATCTCGAACCGCCGCCCGACGACTCGGTGGTCGGCACGCCGGCACGCCGGCCCGACTCCGTGCGCCGGACCGCCAACATCAACATGGTGTGGCCGGGCGGCATCGGCACCCCGATGCAGCTGCGCGGCCGGGCGCGTGACCTGCTCACCCGCGCCGACGGCACCCCCGTGGTGCTCGACGAGGCGTCGATGGTCGTCGACGTCGGGTTGGGTCGCACGATCGAGGCGATCACGGTCTCCCCCGAGCGCGCCCACATCGGACGGATGGTCGGCGCGCAAGGCGGCTCGCGGCTGCGCACCGCGATCGACGAGGCCGTCCCCGGCGAGCGCGAGCAGGGCACGCCGCTGCACTTCATCCTCGACGACATCGCAGGCGCCACGCTCATCGCCGGCTTCGCGTGGTCGCAGGGGCGCAAGCCGGGCGACCCGGTACCGGTCGGGATGACGCAGAACCCCTTCGGGAACTCGGCGACCCCGCCGCCCGCGCCCACGCCCGGCAACGAGCCGGGGATGCGCAAGGGCCGCATCATCTGCTCGGGCCTGCGCCCCGACGGCTTCATGCAGGTGAAGCGCGCGCAGGGCGAGTTCATGGTGCACTTCCTGCGCCTGGCCGGCGACCTGTCGTCGGACGACCCATGGGCGTGGCACGAGATCGAGCCCGCGCCCGACGTGTGCATGCGGCGCCGTCGCCGGATCGATGCGTGGATCGACGGCGACATGATCGCGGTCGACGTGCACTTCCGCGACAGCCTCTGGAACCCCGAGCACGTCGAGCTGGCGCTGCACGAGTACACCGTGCAGGCCCGCATCGATCCGGCAACGCTGCGGCTGCACGACATCGACGCCGTCCCGCGCGTGCTGCCCTTCCCCGAGTGCCCGTGGGCAGCGCCGAACACGACGATGCTCGTCGGTCACGACGTGAGCGGCTTCCGCACCGACGTGCAGGAGACGCTCACCGAGCTGCAGTGCTGCACCCACCTCAACGACATGGTGCGCGGCCTCACCGAGGTCCCGCGCTTCGCCGCCGTCCTCACCGCCTGATTCTTGCCTTTTGGCGTACCGGGACCACCGTGGAGGTGGGTTCGGGTACGCCAAAAAGGAGGTTCGCTAGCGGGTGGCGTTCTGGAGGATGTCCTTGAAGGGGACGTCGCGGTCGACCGACGGCTCGCGCGGCAGCCCGAGGACCCGCTCGCCGATGGTGTTGCGCTGGATCTCGCTCGTGCCGCCGGCGATGGCCGTCATGGGTGAGAAGAGGAGCGCCTGGGTGAGCTCGCCGCCCGCGCGGTCGGCGGGGTCCCATGCCTGCGCGGCGGCGCCCCCGAGCGCCATGCCGAGGCTCGCCGAACGCTTCGTGAGGATCGCGGTGGCGAGCTTGGCCACCGATCCCTTGGAGCCGACGTTGATGCCGGCGGCGATCTCGTCGCGCATCTTCTGACCCATCAGCGCGAGGGTGCGCTCGAGGATGTAGATCTCGACGAGCTGCTGGCGCACCTCGGGGTCGTGGTTCAGGCCGCGGTCGCGGGCCATCGCGATGAAGCGATCCGCGTTCGAGCCGGCCCAGCTCTGCCCGCTGCCACCGCCTGCACCCGTGCCGGCGCCGAGCGCGAGACGCTCGTGGGTGAGCATCGCGGTGAGCGCCTTCCAGCCCTGGTTCTCGTCGCCGACGAGGAACGACGCGGGCACGCGCACCTCGTCGAGGAACACCTCGTTGAAGTGTGCTTCGCCGTTCATCTGCTTGAGCGGCCGGATGGTGACACCAGGCTCGCCCTGCAGCGGCACGATGAACATCGACAGGCCTGCGTGCTTCGGCACGTCGGGGTTGCTGCGAGCGATGCAGAGGGCGTAATCGGCTTGCATGGCGCCCGACGTCCAGACCTTCTGCCCCGTGATCACCCACTCGTCGCCGTCGCGCACGGCCTTCGTCTGCAAGCCGGCGAGATCGGAACCCGCCCCCGGCTCCGAGAGCAGCTGGGTCCAGACCTCCTCGCCCCTGATCATGGCGGGGACGTGGCGCGAGATCTGCTCCTTGTTCCCGAAGTCGAGCAGCGTCGGCGCACAGATGCCGACGGTGACCGAGTCGCTCGGGATGACGACGCCCGCGGTGCGGGCTTCTTCGTTGAACGCCTTCTGGTGGTCGTTGCTCAGACCCTGGCCGCCGTACATGGGATCGAGCGTGATCCCGAGGAGTCCCGCGTCCCACAGCGCGGACCGAAGGTCACGACCCCGCATGTCGGCGGGGCCGACGGGATACTTCGCCGCGTTGTCGGCGAGCCATGCCTTGGCCTTGGTGCGAAACGCTTCGACTTCCATGCGAACCTCCAGGCCTGGGCACGACGCCGACGGCGCGTCGATGCTAGACGGGCGCACGGGCGACGGTCCTTCTAGGCTGCGCGCACTGCGGATGCCAGGTCCGCAGGATGGGGGAACCGCCATGGAGCCGTCGGCGCCGGAGCAGACCGACACGGAGCAGGCCGAGAAGACGTTCCGGGACCTCGTCGGGAGCGATGGGATGGCCGCCTTCGACCCCGAGCGGCAGGCCAATCCGCACCCAGTGCTGGCCGAGCTGCGCACGCAGGCGCCGCTCATCGACACGGGCACAGGCTTCGCGCAGGTGATCGGGCGCGCGGGCTGCGAGGCGGTGTTCCGCAACCACGACCCGTTCTCGTCGAAGTTCCCGCCCATCGGTGGCGCGCACCGACCGCTCATCCCGATCCAGCTCGACCCGCCCGAGCACAAGCAGTTTCGCAAGATCCTCGACCCGATCTTCGCGCCGCGCACCATCGCCCCGCGCATGGAGCCGATCACCGAGCTCATCAACGAGCACATCGACCGGTTCATCGACCACGGCGAGTGCGTGTTCGACGAGGAGGTCGCGGTGCCGTTCCCGTCCCAGGTGTTCCTCACCGTTGCGGGCCTGCCACTGTCGGACCTCGAGTACCTCATCGAGCTGAAGGACGGCATCCTGCGCCCGGGATATCGCGAGGGTCTGGCGAACGACGACATCGAAGGTCGCGATGCGATCAACGCGGCGACAGTGGTGAAGATCTACGAGTACTTCCAGGCTGCGATCGACGAGCGTCGCGCGCACCCGACCGGCGACATGCTGAGCAACATGCTCACGTCGGAGGTCGACGGCGAGCGCCTCACCGACGAGGAGATCCTCGACACCTGCTTCCTGTTCCTCATCGCGGGCCTCGACACCGTCACGGACTCGCTCACGCTGTTCTTCGTGCACCTCGCCCAGAGCGACGAGCGGCGGCGCCAGATCGTCGCCGATCCCGAGATCATCCCGAACGCGGTCGAGGAGCTCCTGCGCTACGAGACACCGGTACAGGGAGTGTTCCGGATCGCGGCGGCCGACGGCGACGTGGTGGGCTGCCCGGTCGGCGCCGGTACGTTCCTGAGCGTCAACCTCGGGTCGGCCAACACCGATCCCGCCTTCTTGCCCGACGCCGACGTCGTGCGCTTCGACCGCGACGTGAACCCGCACTACGCGTTCGGCGGCGGTGTGCACCGCTGCCTGGGCTCGCATCTCGCGCGTCAGGAACTGCGCATCGTGCTCCGCGAGTGGCACCGCAGAATCCCGGAGTACCGCATCAAGCCCGGCACGGAGCTGATCTGGCCTCCGGGCCTGCGCTCGGTCGAGAACATCGTGTTGGAGTGGCCCACCTGACTCAGGCGACGGGGAGCGTGACGTCTTCGCCGCGCGACTTCATCTCGGGGGCGTCCTCCGGGCGCAGTGCTCCGGACGCCACGAGCGCGTCCACTGCGGCGGACCAGCGTTCGACGTAGGTCGCGCGGTCGGGGTAGAGCGCACGGAGCTCGTCGTCGTCGAACGGGCGGGCCGAGCCGAAGAGCGGCGCGCGACCGGTGCCGAACGCCATCCCCCGGTACTCGGCCGTGGGGACCGCGACCTCGGGCAGCCGGATCCCGCCGCGGGCGTTCCCGTGCGCGTCGCGCACGATCGCCGGCGGAGACGCGTCGTCGAACTCGATGCGAGGTTGCGCGGGCGCCGGGATCCCGTCGGCGAGCCACCGGTGCATCGCGCGCAGCGCCGCCTCGTGCACCGGCAACCAGCTCAGGTGGTTGGCGACGCGACCCTGCTGGTCGGGCCGATCGTCACGAGCACGACCGGGCGCGTGCGCGGTGCCGGTGACCTCCCAGATCCGGAGGTGCTCGGTGTCGGCGATCGCCACGCCCGACAGGTGGGTGGCCTCGAACTCGCTGTTCACCACGATCACCGGGGTGCTCTGATCGGAACGCAGCGAGGTGCGCACGCCGATCGCAACCGGGCCTTCCTCGGGTCGCGGTGCGCGGCCTTCCCACACCGACAGGACGAACCCGTCGAACACGTCGGCGACCTGGTGCACCGCGTTCAGGTACGCGGCCAGCCGCATCGCCGACTGCGAGCCGCCGGTCGCGACCACTCGTTGCACGTCGAGACCGCCCAACGGATCGATCGCCTGCGTGCGTCCCGGCGAGACGGCGCGTCCTGCCTGCGTGAACATGTCGAACGAGCCCTGGTCTCCCGGGTGGAACAACGAGCCGTACCGCTCCGGGTCGTGCTCGACGAGCGGGCGGGCGGGCCCGCTCGAACCGCCGCGGTTCATCCCCATCGGGAAGCCGTACAGGCCGACCTCCTGCGCGCTCACGCCGACCCATGCGGCACCGTGGTAGATCTCGTCGGTCGGCGCGCCGCCTTCGACGCCCGCGGACACGTTCTGCCAATTGACCACGACGGTGCCGTTGAACTGCGCCGGGTCGCGCGGGCGGACCACGAGGATCCGCGTGCGGTACTCGGCGTCGGCGAACACGTCGACGTCCCAACGTCCGTCGATGCCGGGGCTGGTGCCGGGCCGGATCTGGTACGCGTCGGCCACCCCCTCGAGCTGGAACTCCTCGACCACGTACCCGTGCTCGCCGACGTCGGCACGCGGCGCGTTCCATGGCGGGCGCGTGCCGAGGATCGGGCCGATCACCGTCGGTGTGCGCTCGCTCGTCATCGCCGTCGCCGACCGGCTGCGACGTGCGTCAGCCGCGCAACCTGAACATCGGCACTGCGATCTCGTCGTCGAAGGGCTCGAACGTGACCTCGACGGGCAGGTCGCACTGCAGCTGCTCCTTGTCGACGTCGAGCACGCGCGACAGCAGGCGGACCGGCTCACCCTGCGTGCCGTCGAGCTCCACGACCACGATGTTGTAGAGCGGTGAATCGGGGACGGCACGCGTGTCGGCCCACGTGTAGCTGAACACGGTGCCGGTGCCGGGCACGTCGTCCCAGGTCCATTCCCCCGAGCGGCAGTGGTAGCACGCGTACGACGGAGGCCACCGGTGCGTCCCGCAGTTCTTGCAGCGCTGCACGACGAGGCGTCCGTCGTGCGCGGCCTTCCAGAATCCCTCGGTGAGCGGGCTCCACCCGGGCTGGGGGAGCTGCATCCGTTCGTCGGCCATCGTCATCCCTTCCGGAGGAGCAGCGCGCTCGAGGGAGTGGGGCTCGAGCCGGCGACCACGAGTGCCACCTCGGCGCCGTCGATCTGGTTCGACGAGGTGCCGCGCAGCTGGCGCATGCCCTCGTACACGTGGCTCATGCCGTGGTTGTAGACCTCGGCGAGGTTGCCGCCGTGGGTGTTCACCGGGACCGAGCCCTCGCGCCGGATGTTGCCGTCGGCCACGAACGGTCCGGATTCGCCCTTCGGGCAGAGCTGGAAGTCTTCGAGGCCCATGAGCACCATCGGGGTGAAGTGGTCGTAGATCAGGGCGACGTCGACGTCGTCGGGGCCCATGCCCGCGTTCGCGTACAGGTCGTTGGCGATCGTGCGCTGCCCGGCCGACATGAAGTCCTCGGCCGACATGTTGTTGCCGCCGAACATGCCCGCACCCCACCGGTACGGCGCGCCCATCGCCACGCCGGCGAGGTGCACCGGGGGCTGCGCGAGGTCCTTGGCGCGTTCGGCCGACGTGATGATGACGCAGCTGCCGGAGTCGGACTCCATGCAGTGGTCGAGGAGGCGCAGCGGGTCGCAGATCATGCGCGACTCGTGGTGGTCCTCCATCGTGATCTCTTCGCGGAAGCGCGCATCGGGGTTGTTCGCCGCGTTGCGCCGCGCGTTGATCGCGACCTCGCCGAAGTGGTCGATCGTGGTGCCGTACACGTGCATGTGGCGACGGGCTGCCAGCGCGAAGCTCTGGCCCGGCGTCTGCAGCCCGGGGAAACGGGGCGCGACCGTGCGCCCCATCCCACCGAACCGGTTGCCGAACTGCCCGCCCTGCACGACACCGCGGGTGACGGCCACGTAGTTGGCCTGCCCGGTGGCGACGGCCATGGCGGCGTACATGTAGGCGCCGCCCATCGCGCCACCGCCGCCGCCCCAGCCCATGGCGGTGAACCGGAGGTCGGGGGAGCCGAACGCCGAGGCCAGGGTGCCGGCGTCGACCCCGTCGTTGGAGTACGAGCTGTAGCCGTCGATGTCGGCGGGGCTGATGCCGGCATCGGCGGCGGCCTTCTCGACCGCTTCGATCACCAGCGGGACGGGGCCGTTGTCGCCGAGCTCACCCCGCCGGCCGTAGCGGGTGTGGCCGAACCCCACGAACGCCGCCTTGTCGCGCAGCCAGTTGCCATCGCTCATCGTTCGTCTCCTTCGAACCTGCGTCCGACCCTAGGAAGCGGCGCGCGCGACGTCAAAACGCGCTCGCCGTCCGAGGTGCACGATGTGGGCCGCGCGCTCAGGCGGGATCGACGTTCGGAACGCGGAGGACGTAGTCCTCGGCCGCCTCGTCGAAGTCCATCTCGACGAGGCCCTTCGTGCGCGCCGCCTTGGCGAACTGGAGGAAGCCGCCGTAGCCGAACTTCTTCTCGCTGAAGTCGGGCTCGACCTTGCGCATCTGCGTCTTGAGGCCTGACAGGTGCGGCGGTCCCGACTTGGAGCCGGCCAGGCGCTCGACCGTGGCGACGAGCAACGAGAACGCGGCGTCCTCGTCGTGCGCGTGCTCGGGGAACGTCACCTCGGGGTCGCCGTTGGCGCTTCCGGACGCGAGGTCGACCACTCCTGTGCTCGCGAGGTGGCGCAGCAGCTCACCGAAGCCCCGAAAGCCGTAGTCGGCTTCGTTGAACGTCGGGTCCTTGCGCAACATGGTGCGCTTGAGCATCGACGCGAGCACCGGCCCGTTGCTGCTGCGCTCGAGTCCCGCCAACGTCTGGGTCACGGCGACCCCGAGGTCGGCGCTGTCGGCGCGTGGTGCCGCCGTCTCGGCCGCGGTCGGCTCGGCGGGTTCGGACGGCGTGTTGGTGCGTCGCGACCCGCGGCGCGCCGTCGCGCGTCGGACACCCGGCTCGACCCCCTCGAGCCGCTCGTAGAACAGGAACTCGTCGCACGCCGGCGGCAGCAACGCCGAGGTCGACGCTTCGACGCCGACGCCGATCACGCGCCGGTTCAGCTCGCGCAGCTTGTGCACGAGGGGCGTGAAGTCGCTGTCACCCGTTCCCAGCACGAAGGTGGTGATGTAGTCGCGCTCGAACGACAGCTCGATCGCGTCGACCGCCATCTTGATGTCGGCAGCGTTCTTGCGCACCGCGCCCATGCGCTGCGGGATCTCGATGAGCTCGATCTGGTGTCGGGTGAGCATCCGCCGGTCTTCCTCGAAGTTCGACCAGTCGGCATAGGCACGACGCACCACGACCCGGCCGCGTTCGGCCAGCGCGTCGGCGATCGGCAGGAAGTCGAAGTTCGGGCGCCCGAGGGCTTCCCGCGCGCCGATGGCGAGGTTCTCGTAGTCGAGGAACAGAGCGATGCGTTCGTCGTCGAATGTCAACTGGGAAGCCTCCGGGCTTCGAGGAGTGCAGGGTCGGGCCATTGGATCTCGGTGGCCCAGCCGAATCGTTCGAACACGCGGATGATCGCGGCCGAGCTGTCGAACTGACGGGGGTCGACGCCGTGGCGAGCGAGACGGGGAAACGCGTGGTGGTTGTTGTGCCACGACTCGCCCATGGTGAACGGCGCGAGGACCGCGACGTTCGTGCTGGCGTCGCGGGTCTGGAACGCCCGCGACCCGAAGCGGTGGCACACCGAATTGATCGACCAGGTGAAGTTGTGGGTGAGCCCGATGCGGACGATGCCCGCGATGAGGAGCGCGCTGATCGCGCCGGCCGCCGTGCCCGTCCACAGCCAGCCGATGGCGAACGGTACGGCGAGCGTGAGCACGCAACAGGGTACGAACAACCGGTCGACGAGAACCAGATCGGGGTCGGCGAGCAGGTCGGCGGCGTACGCCTCGCGTGAGGTCGTCTCGCCGCGGAAGGTCCACCCGATGTGCGCGTGCCAGAGGCCTCGCCACCCGGACACCGGCGCGGCGCCAATCCACTCCGGCGAGTGGGGATCGCCCGGTCGGTCGGACCACCGATGGTGACGGCGGTGGTCGGCGACCCACCCGATCAGCGACCCCTGGAACGACATCGATCCCAAGAGCGCGAGGGAGATCTTGAGTGGCCGGTTGGCGACGAAGCTGCGGTGCGTGAACAGCCGATGGAAGCCGACCGTGACCCCGTGCCCGATCACGACCATGAACAGCGCGAGCAGGGCGAGGTCGAACCAGGGGATCGATCCACCGAGCATCCCGACGATCACGATGGCCGCCACGACGATCGGGCCGAACGCGACGATCGCGGTGAGCACGATGCGGTAGAGCTCCGGATGCGCGGCGGCGACGGGCGATTCGCTCGATGACGGGTCGCGTGGCTGCTCCGCCGGGTCGGGAGCGTGCTCGAGCGTCTCGGTGCTCATGCCACCTCCGGTGTGAGTGCGTCCACCACCGGGGTCTCGAGCAGCGACGTCGGGATCGGGCGCCGTGTCGGGCGCCGCACGGCCAACCTACTCGTCGGACTCGCTCGTCGGGCTCTCCTCGACCTCGACCCCGGTCGGGAGCGCCGGGGGATGGAGCGTCCGGAAGACGACCGGGCGACGGAACACGAAGCCGAGGCGCTCGTACACGCGCCGCGCGTCGTGGTTGTCGTCGGCGTGGTGGAGGAAGGGCGTGTCGCCGCGGGCGAGGATCCCCGACGCGACGTGGGTGCTCAGTCCGGCCGCCAACCCGCGTCCCCGCGCCTCGGGCGCGGTGCACACCGCGCTGATCTCGGTGAAACCAGGGAGCCGGAACCGTTCGCCGGCCATGGCGACGAGGTCGTCGCCGTCGAACACGCCGAAGTAGTCGCCGAGCTCGATCGTGCGCGTCGCGAACGGGCCGGGACGCGTGCGCGCGATCAGGTCGAGCGCGCGCGGGACGTCGGTGGCGGTGAGTCGCCGGAGTGGAGGAACCGGCGCCGGCACCAGTCGTTCGAGCACCATCTGGTGGCCACGGCCATCGAGGGTGACCGACCAGCCGTCGGGCGGTGGAGGGATCGCGTCGCGGAAGAGCGTGACGTGCCCGGCCGGCCCCGTCACCGTCGCGAGGTCGATCCACGACTCCGCGTCGAATCCGTCCACGGCACCGAACACCGAGACGTCGGCGGGGTAGCGACGCGACCGACCGGCGCCTTCCGCGAAGGTCGCGTGCGCGGTGGTGAGGGCGTGCCACACCGCGTTGTCGAGCAGGGACGAGTCGCCGACCACGGTGTCATCCTCGCGAAGGCGACTACGCGGAGGCGGTGTTTTCCTCCTGGGGCGTCTCGGCGCCCACGGGAACGGTCGGGATGCCGCGGCTGAAGAACAGCGCGACCAACGCCAACACGGCGAGCACCGACAACGAGGCGCGCAGCGCGTCGAGGCGGGCTTCCGCGTTCTCGTCGACGACGGCCGTCGCGGTCGCGTCCTTCACGCCGGCGTCGTCGAGCGCGGCTTCGAGGTCGGCGTCGGAGATGAAGGGCACGCCGCTCGAGAGCTCGACCTGGGCCTTCGACGACAGGTCGTCGGGCACTGCGGGGTTGGTCGCGATCCCCGTGAAGAACGACGCGGCGAGCGCCGACATGAGCACCGCCCCCGCGAGCGCGGTGCCGATCGAGATGCCGAGGTTCGAGAACGTGTTCTGGAGACCGCCGACCTCGCCGCTCATCTCGTCGGGCAACGACGACACGGTCACCGCGCCGAGTTGCGACGCGAGCGCACCGATCCCGAGACCGGCGAGCAGCATCGGCCACGTCGTGATCTCCGCGCCGGCGCCTTCGTCGAGGCCGAGCACGAAGACGACGAGTCCGAGGAAGAGCGCGAGGAACCCGATCTGGCAGACGAGACGCGGCGATGCCTTCGGGACGAGCTTGGGGATCCCGACGGCCGCGATCACGAGCGTGATCGACAGCGGGAGGAGCCGCACGCCGGTGTCGATCGCCGAGAGCCCGAGGGCGATCGACAGGAACAGGGGCACCGCGAAGAACAGGCCGGCCTGCAGCAGGTACTGGAAGAAGAAGGAGACCAGGCCGGTCCGCAACAGCTTGACGCGCAGGATCGCGGGGTCGAGCAGCGCCGCCTGGCCCGTGTCACGGCGGTGCTTCTCCCACTCGAGGACCCCGAGCAGCACGACGCCACCGCCGAGCAGCAGCCAGATGACCGGCGACAACCCGAACCACGTCGGTGCGTCGGGCTTCGGCAACACGAACCCCCACGTTCCCGCCCGGAGGACGCCGTAGACGAGCAACCCGAGCCCGAGCGCGGAGAGCCCCGTGCCCACCAGGTCGAGGCGCGCGCCCTCCTCCTTGGGCGTGTCGGCGGTGCGGCGGTTGAGCAGCAGCACCACGCCGATGATGAGCACCTCGCCCACGAACACGTAGCGCCACGACCAGTAGGTGGTGAACAGCCCGCCGATCAGTGGACCCACCGCCACCGCGATCGCGCCACCTGCGGTCACGATGCCGTACGCCTTGGGTCGCTCGGACTTCACGAAGTTCGACGCCACCAACGCCACGATCGCCGGCATCACGAGCGCGGCGCCGACGCCTTCGAGGAACGACCACCCGAACAGCAACACGCCCAGGTTGGGTGAGAGCGCGGTGGTCATCGAACCACACGCGTAGATCACGCAACCGATGGTGAACGCGCGCTTGCGCCCGAGGATCGCACCCATCCGTCCGCCGGTGATCATCAGCGAGGCCATCACGAGCGTGTACATCGTGATCGCGGTCTGGATCCCGGTGACGGTGGTGCCGAGGTCCTTCGCCACCGTCGCGATCGACACGTTCATCACCGACGCATCGAGGATCATCACGAACTGCGCAGCCGTCAGGGTGACGAGCACCGCCTTCGCGGCCGTCCCCATCGCCTGCTCACCCGTGCTGCTCGTGCTCGTCATCGCCGGCCGTTCGCATCGAGTGTCACGCCGGGATCCTCGCACACGACGCCACGACCCAGCGGTAACGTCCGTCGATGGCCGCGAACCCGACGATCCCAACTGATCCCGACCACGATGCTGCTGACGCGCTGGTCGTGTTCGGCATCAGCGGTGACCTCGCCAAGAAGATGACCTTCAAGTCGCTCTACCTGCTGGAGCGACGCAAGCTGCTGGACTGCCCGGTGATCGGTGTCGCGGTCGACGCCTGGTCAGACGACGACCTCCGCCAGCACGCACGCGAGTCGCTCGGCGACGCACCATTCGACCAGGACGTGTTCGACCGGTTCGTCGCACGGTTCAGCTACGTGCAGGGCGACTTCGACGATGCCGGCACGTACCAACGGCTCGCGAAGGAGCTGGGAAGCGCGACGACGGTCGTCTTCTACCTCGAGATCCCTCCGTCGTTGTTCGAGCGGGTGGTGCGCGGGCTCCACGACGCAGGCCTCACCGACGGCGCGCGCGTGGTGGTCGAGAAGCCGTTCGGGCACGATCTCGCGTCCGCGCAGGAGCTGAACGAGCAGCTCCACCAGTACATCGAGGAGGCGCAGCTGTACCGGATCGACCACTTCCTCGGGAAGCTGTCAGTGGCGGATGTGATGTTCCTGCGCTTCGCCAACACGATGCTCGAGCCGATCTGGAACCGGCAGTTCATCTCGTCGGTGCAGATCACGATGGCGGAAGACTTCGACGTGTCGGATCGGGGCTCGTTCTACGACCGCGTCGGCGCCATGCGCGACGTGGTGCAGAACCACCTCATGCAGGTGCTGAGCATGGTCGCGATGGAGCCACCCACGGGCCATTCGATCGACTCGATCACCGAT
>DASUMF010000098.1:0-9557 GCA_036277835.1 Acidimicrobiia bacterium | reverse complement strand
CCGCGTGCCGGTTCGCCGATCACGTCATCACCGTCAGCGACCACTGGCGCGAGACGTTGGTGCACCGCGGTGTCGACCGCCGCAAGTGCAGCGTCGTGATGAACGTGGCCGACACCGCGATCTTCCGGCCGGTCGCCGCCGCGCGCCGAGACAGTGAGCGCTTCGAACTCGTGTATCACGGGACCGTCACATACCGATACGGGCTCGACCTTGCCCTTGCCGCCATCGCCGAGCTGGCGCACGACATCCCCGAGATCCACCTCACGGTGCTCGGTCGCGGCGACCTCATGCCCGACTTGGTCGCGCAACGCGACGCGCTCGGTCTCGCGGGCCACGTCGATCTCTGCGACGACTACGTCATCGCCGAGCAACTCCCTGAGAAGCTCGTGCACGCGACGCTCGGTGTCGTGCCGTATCGCGACGACGTGTTCACCGACGGGATCGTGCCCACGAAGCTCATGGAGTACGCGGCGCTCGGTCTCCCGTGCGTCGCCTCCCGCACCTCGGCGATCCAGGCCTACTTCGAAGGGTGCATGACCGAGCTCGTGACACCGGACGACGTGCCCGAGCTCGCCGCGCGCATCCGCGACCTGGCCGCCGACCCGCGGCGGCGCGACGAGCTCTCGCGCCTGAGCACCCGGTTCACCGAGCGCTACAACTGGCGCCAGGTGAGCGCCGACTACGCGCGCCTGGTCGAACGCCTGGGGCTCGACCGCCTCGGGATCCCGGTCACCAGCTCACGCCGTGGTAACCCGCCAGCGCCTCGATCTCGTCGCCGAGGTTCCCGACCAGGTCGAACACGTGGGGCGGCGCGTGCACCGAGAGTGCTCGCTTGATCTCTGCGTCGACCATGCCCACCACCGCGATGTCCGAACGCACCAACGAGCGGCCGACGTCGTCGACGAGCAGCCGGTGGAGGTGCGGGAGTCGCTGCTGCACGTAGCGGAGGTTCCCGCCCACGAGTCGTTCGGGGCGGACGATCGGGTCGTAGATCGCCAGATCCATCCCCTTGCCGACGAGCCGCTCGGCGAGCTCGACGAACGGGCTCGACCGGAGGTCGTCGGTGTCGGGCTTGAAGCTGAGCCCGAGCAACGTCACGCGGTTTCGCCCGGTCGCGAGGATCTCCTGTACCGCGGTGCGCATCGACACCTCGTTCGTCGAACGCACGCCGGCGAGCATCGGCGCGTCGACGCAGTGGCGGCGCGCGACGTGCAGGAGGCCGTCGAGATCCTTCGGGAGGCACGAGCCACCGAACGCGAAGCCGGGCCGCAGGTACGAGGGCGAGATGTTGAGGTGGTCGTCGGTGCAGAAGAGCTCCATGACGAGCCGCGCGTCGACACCGACCGTGCGCCCGATGCGACCGATCTCGTTCGCGAAGCTCACCTTCGTGGCATGGAACGCGTTGCAGGCGTACTTCAGGAGCTCGGCGGCGCGGACGGGGATGACGTGCGCGGGTCGGTCGATGAACGAGAACAGCTCGAGCAGGACCTTGGCGCAGCGCTCCTCCTCGGTGCCGATCACCGTGAACGGCGGGTCGAAGAAGTCGGCGACGCCCGTGCCCTCGCGCAGGAACTCGGGACACATGGCCACGCCGAAGCCGTCGCCGACGCGCCGGCCACTCGCCGCCTCGATCAGCGGAGTGACGACCTCCTCCACCGTGCCCGGCGGCACCGTGCACCGGATCACGACGACGAGGTGCTCGGTCGCGTGCCGCAGGTGCGTGCCGATCTCCTGCGACGCGCGCCGGAGGCTGTCGAGGTCGACGTCGCCGTCGCCGGTGGGCGGCGTCCCGACGCACACGAGCGCGACGGCGGCGCCCGCGAGCGCGACGGACGGATCGGTGGTCGCGGTCAGGGAGCCCCCCGCCGTCTGTTGCACGAGCTCCTCGACGCTCGGCTCGACGACCGGGCTCGTCCCGGCAGTGACGCCGATCACCTTCGCCAGGTCGGTGTCGATCCCGACCACGTCGTGGCCCTGCGACGCCAGGCACGCTGCTGTCACGGTGCCCACGTACCCCAGACCGAAGATCGCGACATTCATCCGACTGCTCCTTCTGCCATGACCGGAGCGATGCGCTCCGAGCCGACCATCACCCGCTCGAGTCGCTCGAGCTGAGCGTTCCATTGCGCGCGGCGTCGTGTGCGGAGATCGCGCGCCTCGGCCGCCAGCGCGTCGTGGCGGACGAGCGCGTCCTCGATGCCACGCCGGATCTCCGGAGCGCTGCTCCCGACGAAGACCATCCCCTCGAACACCTCGCGCAGGTAGGGCCACGTCGACGTCACGAGCGGTGTCCCGACCGAGATCGCCTCGCACCCTGCGCCCTGCAAGGTGTGATCACGCGTCGTGAGCGCGACCACGACGTCGACCGCTCGGAGAAGGCCGAGGTACTCCTCGTACGGGAGGAACCCGGTGAAGCGCACGTTCGCGGGCGCGGCCTCGATGAGACCCGCGGGCGCGCGCTCGGTGTCGCCGGTGACGAGGAAGGAGACGTCGGGCATGTCCGCGGCCGCCACGAGCACGGCGTCGAGGGGCTCGTCGAACGCGAACGATCCGACGAAGAGCACGTGCGGGCCGCGATCGAGCGCGACCGGCGCGCCGGGCGGGAGCTCACGGAACGCGTCACGCATCAACAGCGTGGGAGCACCCCAACCCGCGACGACGTCGGCCCAGTGCGTGCTGGTCACGATGTTGGTCGCCGCGCCACGTGCCACGCGTCGCTGCAACGGCCCGAACCAGCGCCAGACCGGCAGGAAGGCGGCGCTGTGGTGATCGAGCACGTAACGGGCCCCCGCGAACCAGCAGTAGAGCGCGACGACGAAGCCGCAGACGCACGGCGGGTTCTGCACGTGGACGGCGCGCGGGCGCGCCCGGAAGAGCACGACGATCGTGCGCGCCGCCTGGAGGACGTACTTCGCGGGCGCGTGTGCCTTGGACTGGAACCGCAGGTTGTGGATGCAATGGAGCTCGGCATCCAGGTCTCGCGCGAACATGCGGCTGCGTCGACTCTCGGGGGACCACGAGATCGCCACGATGCCGCCTCGCGCCCGGGTCGTCATCGTGATGCGTCCGCGAGCGCGAGATCGGGCCAGAGCGCACGCGCCAGGAGACCGACGTTCTCGTCGACGTCGAACTCGCGCTCCACCGTGGCGCGGGCCTCGCGACCGAGCCGGGCGCGTGTCTCGGGATCGCTGAGCAGCGCCTCGAGCGCGTCGGCGAGCGCGATCGGGTCGCCCGGTGCCGTCAGGACGCCGTCGACGCCGTCGGTCACCAGCTCGCGGATGGCGGGCAGACCCGACGACACCACGGCGAGCCCCGACGCCATCGCCTCCGGCACGACGTTCGGGATCCCGTCGACGTGGCCGTCGCTCGTCTGCACGCAGGGCAACACGAACACGTCGGCGCGCGAGTACTCACCGACGACGTCGTCGTGCGAGAGCGCACCACGGAGGCGCACGCGGTCGCCGAGCTCGATGGCATCGATCCGCTGTTCAAGCTCGGCGCGCAGCTCGCCCTCGCCGATGACCGTGCAGCCGAACGCCACGCCCCGGTCGCGCAGCACCGCGCAGGCGTCGATCAGCACGCCGAAGCCCTTCTTCGCCCGGAGCTGGCCCACTGCGAGCAGTTGTGGCTCGGCTCGGGACCCGCGAACCCGCGGCACGAACCGGTCGAGCTCGATGCCGTGGCGCATCGGCCGGACCTTCGCGCCCAACGCGTCGCCGACGACGGCCGCCACCGCGGCCTGCGTCGCCCCGGTGCAGGTGACCACGCACCGGGCGTGCTCCACCTTCTCCTTGAGCAGCGTGGGATGCACGTACACGTCGGCGCCCGCGTGGATCGACACGGAGTACGGGATCCCGAGCAACCGTGACGCGACGAGCGCGATCACCGCCGCCCGATCGGCGAAGTGCGCGTACAGCTCCCGCGGGTGTGCGTCGCGCACCAGGTCGGCCGCGAGCACCCCTTCGACGAAGTGAGCGGCCGTCATGAGGCGCGCTCGAAGCGACGGGTGCGGCCGCGACAGGAGGAAGCCGAGCGTGCGCCAGTACGTCGCCGGGCGCGTGGCCATCGCGCGGGCGTTGGCCCGTGCGACGGCCCACGGCGACGTCGGGAGGAGGTACCGCACCGCCGCGCCGAGCGCGCGCTGCGCGCTCGACAACGGGACGTCGGCCGGCGGCCGGCGCACCGCGAGCACGTCGACGACCACCCCCCGCGCGCGCAACGCGTCCAGCTCCCGGTCGATGAACGTCGTGGTCACGAGCGGATACCGCCCGACGACGACCACCACCGGATCGGTCGGCGTCGTCACCGGATCGCCGACACGAGACGCGTGGCGGGGCGGTCCGGCACGCGGTTCCTGTACCGGTCGACGATCGACGCGATCAGTCCCAGCGTGAGCCAGTACATCCCGAGGCCGAACGGCAGGTGCATGCGCGAGAAGTTGTTGACCACGATGTGACCGAGGATCACGAGCCAGAGCGCGACGAGGAGTGCCCGGTTCACGACCCCTCCATCCGGGATGCGCGCTCGTCGGGCGATCGACGCCAGGAACCAGAGCGCCATCGGGCCGAGGTACAGCACGAAGCCCACGAGTCCCTGCTCGGCGAGGAGGGTCAGGAACAGGTTGTGCGAGGCGTGGTTCTTGTCCGGGTAGACGAGGTCCCCGACGCGCCCCTGGAAGCGCCGGTCCACCGAGTCGAAGTTCTCGTAGCCGAAGCCGGTCACCGGCTTCGCCTCGAACATCCGCCACGCCGCGAGGAACACGGGCAGCCGGCTCAGCGCGGATGCCTCCGACTGCTGGGAGTCGAACCGGTACTGCGCGTACTGCCACTGCGTGCGAAGGAGCCCGCTCGCCGCGAGCACCAGGATGAGCAGGCCTCCGACGACGATGATCCGCTGGAGGTACCGGCGATAGACGAAGGCCAGGCCGATGAGCGCGAGGACGCTGGCGAGCCAGGTCGCGCGCGAGAACGACATGAAGAGCATCAGGAGCGAGAGACCGAAGAAGCACAGCGCCACGACCCGTGTCGTGCCGCGGCGCGCCGCATGCATCCCCATGTGGAGCACGAACAGCCCGCAGAACAACATCGTGACGCCGAAGAGGTCGGGCGACTGCAGCGTTCCCGTCGTGCGCTCACCCACCTTGCCGAGCCACTCGGGCCGCAGCACGGCCGGACCGATCCACGCCACCATCCCCACCACGGACTGCACCACGAGCACCACGACCGCCGCCACGACCAGCGTGCGGAGCTCGCGTCGTTCGGGAACGACGAGCCGGACGATCAGGTACAGGCACATCGGGATGAAGACGCGGTCGTAGAGCACGAACAAGCGGCTCAGCTCGTGCTGCGCGGTGTACAGCACGGAGAAGAACGTCGCCCCGAGGTAGGCCGCCATGCAGGCTTCGGGCAGCCCGAGCTTCGGCAGCGTCCGCGGCCGGAGCCCGGTCACGGCGCCGACGATGATGATGACCAGCGCGGCCACGGGCAGCGCGCGGTGCGTGAGCCAGTAGACCGCCCGCACCGCACCACCGTCAGTGGTGCCGACGAGCGGGACGGTCACGATCCATGCGATCACCGCCCACCACGGGTCGCGCAGCACCAACAGGCCGAGTGGGATCGCTGCCAGCATCCCGAACGCGACGAACCAGAGGTCGTGCGCGACGAGCGCGCCGAACATGACGCACGCCAGCACCGCGCCGGTTGCGAGCAGGTACCCGAGGAACGCCGTCGGTACCCGTGTGGTCGCTCCGTTCGCAACGGGCGATTCCGAGATCGTCGGGACCGTCATCGGACGCCCGCCGCCGCGTCGTCGACGAGGCGGTAGCTCGGAACCGTTCGACCGGCCCGGTGGAGTCGCTGGTCGCGTGTGCGCCATGCGATCGACCGTCCGGCCTCGAGCGGCGCGGTCACGAGTCGGTACCCGACGCCATCGGCGAGGCTGAGCCGCACCGGTTCCTGCTCGTAGCCGAAGTGCGCCATCTCCGAGGCGGCGCGGTGTTGCATGAACGCGATCTGGCGAGGCGTGAGCACCGAGCGGAACTTGCCGATCGAGTCGGTGGAGATCACGCCCGCCGGACGGGTGCCGTACGAGCTGTTGCTCCCCTGTTCCAGGAGGCGCGGCGCCCCTTCCATCGCCAGCATCTCCGGCGCGTACGGCTCGTCGATGAACGCGCACATGGCACGCACGGTCTCCTCGGGGTGCCGCGCCAGGTCCTCGTACCGGACGGCTCGGTACCGATCGGGATGGCGTTGCTCGTTGCGCATCGCGAGCCGAGCCGAGCCGAGCCACTCCTCGGTGCCACCGCCGATCCCGCCGCGGCGGAGCTTCCACCGGGTCTGCGCCGACGAGTACCGGTCGCGAGGGTCACGGATCATGTGCAGGATGCGCGCACCCGCGTACGCGTCGAGGATCGGCTCTGCCCATCGCTCGGTGTGGAGCGACTTGTCGCCCCACCGGGGCCGCCCGAGGCGCTGGGCGTGCTGACGCTCGAACAGATCGAAGAGGCGTGCGTAGGTGCGTTCACCCGCCACGAACTGCTCGCGCAGGCGCACGAAGTCGGGCGCCAGGACGACGAGTCGCTTGTAGCGCGCCATCGTCGCGAGGCAGCGATCGAGGTTCGCGTCGTCGTCGAGGTCGCCGTACTGGTCGTAGAAGTGCGTCCAGAGGTTCGTTCGCCGCGTCATGGCGATCGAAGGATGCGAGGCGAGGAGCGCGTAGATGAGGCTGGTGCCGCTGCGCTCCAAGCCGGCAACGAAGATCGGTCCGCGTTCCACCGCTACCTCCCTGTCCGACGCGCGAGTCGTTGGTCGGTCATCCGCCACGCCGCCGCGCCGCAGCGATCGAGTGGCCTCGGTCGACGGCGTCCTCCGGTCGATCCGTCGGCTCCGCCCGACGCCCGGTAGCCGAACCGGAGCAGGTCCTGGGCCACCGCGCGCTCGACGAAGCGCGCGCAGACCGGCGACGGCGACACCACGTCGAAGTGGAGCCCGCTCGCCACCTCCACCATCGCCGGCTCGACCGACTCGCCGATCAACCCGCACAACATCGTCAACGTCTCGACCGGCCGTGCCACGAGCTCCTCGTAGCGGACCACGACGTAGCTCGGCCGCGCGAAGCGCTCCTCGTTGCGCACCGCGAGGCCGGCCGACTGGGCCCACTTCGCCGTCTCCCACCCGAGCCGGCCACGTCGGGCCGCGCCGGCCGCGAACATCTCCGCGGCTCGATCGCGCGGGTCCCGGATCATGTGGATCATGCAGGCGTCGGGATGCTCGGCGAAGATCGCGTCGGCGTAGCGCTCGACGAAGCCGAGCTGCTCACCCCAGCGACGCTTGCCCGCGCGCTCGGCGGCGCGCGCGTGCGCCATTCCGAACACGCGCGCGTAGGTGCGCGGACCGTCGGCGAGCTGGCGTTCGATCGCCACGACGTCGGGTGCGAGCACGTCGAGCCGTGGATCGTGCGCCATCGTGTCGAGGCAACGCGCGAGCGCGCCGGGGTCGTCGAGGTCGCCGAAGCGCCCGAAGTAGCGGTCCCACAGTGCGGTCCGCCGGGTGAGCTGCAGCTCGGCGTGAGCCGCCAACATCGAGCGCACCTGGGTCTTGCCCGAGTACGAGAGCCCGCCGACGAAGATCGGCCCCGACGCCGCGCTCACGACGCACCCACCACGTCGGGCAGGACCATCCGGTGGTGGGGCCGCCGCGCGACCAGCGTCGGGAGACGCTGTTGCAGGGACTCGCGCACCCGCCAGCTCGCCATCCGGAGTGCCTGATCGGGCCAGGTGGTCGCGAGGAACCGCACCCAGTGGCTCGGTGCCCATCCCGTGGGCTGGAGCTCGTACCCGTGCGCGCGCAGACGACGCCTCAGCTGCAGCTGGAGGAAGGCGAGCTCGTCGGTGTCGATTCGCCCGCGGAAGGCCCCGATCACGTCGTGGGTCAGCAGCGTGCCCGGCGTCGCGCCCGGCGCTGCGAGCAGCCGGGCGCGACGCATGGGTGCCCCGGGCATCTGCAGCATCGACGGATGGAACTCCTCGCCGATGAACGCGCACGCGTCACGCAAGGTCTGCTCCGTCTGCGTGACGAGGTCCTCGAACCGCACGACGAGGTAGCGGCCGGGATGGCGACGCGCGTTCCTGTCCGCGAGTCGCATGGAGTACGCCCAGCGCGCCGCGGCCCCACCCGCGCGGCCGCGTCCATCGGGCCAGCGCGCCAGGGATGCTTCGTAGCGATCGCGGGGGTCTCGCACCATGTGGATCACGCGGACGTCCGGATACGCGCGGAACAGCGGGTCCGCGTATCGCTCCACCAGCCCGGTCTGATCGCCGTAGCGCGGCTTGCCCGATCGCTCGGCGTGGTGCACGTGGACGAGCTCGAACAGGCGACCGTAGGTGGCCGCGCCCTGCGCGAACTCGCGCCGGATGCGTGCGGGGTCGGGCTGCAGGAAGGCGACGTGCTTGTAGTGCACGAGCGCCTCGAGGCACCGGTCGAAGTTGTCGCCCTCCGCGAGGTCGCCGTACCGACCGTAGAAGTAGGTCCACAGGTTCGAGCCGACGGCGGGGATGTCGATGTTGGGGTGCGACGTGAGGAACCCGGCCATCGTGGTCTTGCCGCTGCGGTCGAGCCCGCCGATGTACACCGGCGCACGCGACGGGCCGGCGCTCATCCGACCCCCGGGACCGCGGCGAGCACCTTGTGGCCGACCCGGCGGAGCACCAGGCGGTCCTCGGCGGCGAGACCGAGCAGGACGAGCAGCCCGGCGTACAGGCCGACGATCACGATCGACTGCGCGATCGCCCGTCCGAGATCGGTCCCGACGGGCATCCAGTGTGCGAGCGCGACGCCTGCGACGAACGCGACCGTGCCGGCGACGAGCGGCTTCACGAACGACACGTCGTACGGCAGGAGCCGCTCGACGATCCACACCTCGACGACGCACAGCACGTTGACGGCGACGACGGCGATGAACGACGCGGCGGCGGCGCCGACGACGCCCCACGCGGGGATGAGCACTGCGCTCGTCGCGATCACGAGCACGGTCCACACGACGGAGTTGACGAGCTTCAAGCGGGTGTGCCCGGTCATGTCGATGATCGGACCGCAGATGCCGGTCGCGGCGTTCACCAGCTCCGAGAGCGACAGGACGATCAACGCGGTCGCGCCCGCGGCGAAGGCGCCTCCGAACACGTTCAGGAGCGCCTCCGGGTACAGGACGGTCACGAGGAAGAACGGGAAGTTCAGCACCAGGCTCCAGCGCGTCGCCGCCACGTACACGCTGCGGAGGCCATCGTGATCGCCGCGGTCGTGGAGCTGCGCGAGGGTGGGCCGCACCGCGACGTAGATCGACAGCAGGCACACGTGCGCGACCGTGTTGATGTTCGTCACGACCGCGAACACGCCGACCGCGACCGGCGTGCCCGACGCTCCGAGGATGAGCGCGGCGAGGTAGCTGCGGCACTGCCGGAGCAGACCCGACAGCCACAGCGGGAAGGCGAAGCCGAAGATCTCGCGCCAGTCGCGCCGAGCCTCGGCCTGCGGAAGCGTTCGCCAGTGCACGAACTTGTCGAG
>DASUMF010000097.1:0-2087 GCA_036277835.1 Acidimicrobiia bacterium | reverse complement strand
AGCGTCTTGCCCGAGCCGGTGGGTGCGGCCACGAGCGTGTGGCGGCCGGCGTCGATGTGGGGCCAGCCCTCACGCTGCGGCGTGGTCGGCCCCTCGGCGAAGCGGCGCCGGAACCACTCGGCGACGGCCGGGTGGAAGCCGGCGAGCGCGGGGTCGATCGGGGAAGCCATCGAGACCATTCTCGCGGACGGCTACGACACTTTCCCGGGGGTTCTCACCCATGGAGCCGCGCGGACCGGGGTACGTTCCAACCTTGCGCCCGCAGGCCGGTCAGGAGCTGGGGATGGCGTTCGGATTCGAGCGAATTGTTCCGCGTCGCACGACCACGGCGCCGCGCCGCCGGGTCGCCGCTCCAGCGCTGTGCGGTGTGCTCGTGCTCGTGGTCGCCTCCCTCGCCGTCACGCCACCTGGCGTCGCAGTCGCCGCCGGCTCCGCCAAGCGCAGTGGAACCGTGCTGAAGATCGGCGGCCTCGGCCCGCTCGCGGGCTTCCCGTCGGCCGACGTGGGGGTGAAGGCCCGGCTGACGCGTGCGAACACCAAGCACGAGGTGAAGGGCGTGACCTTCCAGTACACCGAATACCTCGACGACGGGAGCAGCGACGCGACCGCGCAGGCCGCCGCCGCCAAGCTCGTCGATCAGGACGGCGTGTTCGCGATCGTGCCGTCGTTGTCGCTGTTCACGCCCGCGGCCACGTTGGCGAAGGAGCGGGTGCCGTCGTTCGGGTGGGGTGCCGACGGCTCGTTCTGCACCGGCTCACGCTCGAGCCCGGGGTACGGCTTCGCGGTGAGTGGATGCCTCGCGCCGGTGCTGCCCGATCGCGTGCCGGCGACGGGCGAGCCGCTCTACGGCGCGGTGAGGGCGGCGACGGGCACTGCGGCACCCACGCTGGCGGTGATCTCGACCGCCACCGATCCCGGCCGTCGGTTCGCGTCGGTGCAGTCGACCGCGTTCGCGGCGGCCGGCTTCAACGTGGTCTACGTGAAGGGCTCGCTGCCCGTCCCGCCGACCAACAACGCGACCGCCGTGGTGCAGGATCTCCTGCTCGCGAACCAGGGTGCACCTCCCGACGCCGTGGTGTGCCTCGCGACCACCGAGTGCCTCTTCGTGCATCAGCTCCTGGTGGCGAACAACTACCGCGGCATGTTCCAGTCGTTGCTCTCCACCGATGCGCCGATCCGTGGCATGACCGACGCGCTCGCGGCGCCGCAGTACGTGCCGTTCAGCGCTGGCACCGCCGCGCAGGCACGGATGCTCGACGACGTGCGAGCGGTGAACGCGACTGCCACGCTGACGCCCGACGTGGTGATCGGCTACCTCGCCGCCGACATGCTCGTCGCCGCGCTCCGGCGAGTCGTGCGCGACGACAAGGCCGTCACGGGAGCCAATGTGCAGCGCGCGGCCGCGTCGATGACGTTCAAGGTCGACGGGCTGTACGGACCGACCAAGTACCCCGACTCGTTCGTGCGTTCGACGCAGGCGTGCAGCGCGCTCGTGCGCGACACCGGCACCTCGTGGGACGTCGTCGATCCCTACGCGTGCACGACGAAGACGGTGCCGTCGGATCCGAGGTTCGGCGCCGTCGGCTGACGCGCGGTCAGTGCTCGCGGATGACGCCGCGGTCGACGTCGTCGAACGCGTGCGCGGCCATGGTGACGCCGCCGAGCATGCCGAAGAGCACCGCGCCGATGGTGCCGAGCAGCGCGCCCACGCCGAGGATCACCCAGAAGTCGAGGTCGCCACCGACGGCGAGCGCGATCAGGCCGATGAAGAACGCCATCATGATCGGCCAGAGCACCGCGACGCACCGCACGATCGAGCGCATCACCGTGCGCTCGGCCGACCGCTCCGCCGCGAGCGAGGAGTCGAACGACGAGAGCTCGGCGTCCGAACCGTCGGTGGTGGCGATCTCCGAGCTCATGTCCGTCTCCCTGGCAGGGCGCCCACCGGGCGCACGGTCGAGGCCCCATGTTGCCACGCTGACTCGCCTGCGAGTCGAACGTCGAGGTGGTGGCCGCGAAGGCGCTCCCGAAGTGGGCTGTCGGCACGCGGACGAGTGTGGGAGAGTGCCACACGACCATCCTGCGAC
>DASUMF010000096.1:0-2324 GCA_036277835.1 Acidimicrobiia bacterium | reverse complement strand
AGCGCTTCGGCGGCGCTGTTCGCGTGCACCGTGCAGAGAAAGCCGCAGCCGGCGTTCACGGCGCGGCTCAACTCGAATGCCTCGGCGCCGCGCACCTCACCGACCACGATGCGATCCGGCCGCATCGCCAGCACGAACTTCACCAGGTCGCGCATGCTGATCTCGCCACTGCCGTCGAGCGCTGGAGGGCGGACCTCGTAGTACGACCCGTGGGTCACGGGCACCGCCAGCTCACGGATCTCCTCGCACGACCGCACGCAGTGACTCGGTGGCGCCGCGGCGAGCAGGGCGGCCGCCAGGGTGGTCTTCCCGGCACCCGGCTCACCCGACACCGCGATGCGGCTGCGGAGCTGCATCAGCGCGTCGAGGAACGCGGCTGCTTCCGCACTCAGCGAATCACGCGCGACGAGATCGGCGAGCGTGACGTTGCGCACGACGTAGCGCCGCAACGTGACCGAGAGGCAGTCGCCCACCGGCGGGATGGCGGCCGTGAGGCGCGCGGTGCCGTCGAGCACGCGCGCCTGCACCATCGGATGCTTCGTGTTGAGCTGCCGCTCCGTGGGCGCCAGGAGCCGATCGACGAGCTGGCGGTTCTCTTCTTCGCTCGTCGGGACGGTGAGGCCGCGCAGCCGGCCCGACCCGTCGAGGTACGACACCCTCGCTCCTTCGATGAAGATCTCCTCGATGTCGCGCCGAGCGAGCAGATCGGTGAGGGGCCCCAGATCCGTGATCGAGCGCACGACCCGATCGGCCATCGCATCGGGAGTGACGAGCGGGAGGCCATCGCCGAGGCGTGCCCTCGCCTGGTACTCGTCGACGGCCCGCTGCACCTCGACCTTGACCTCGTCGAGGTCGCCCTCGGTGCGGAGTCGGCGCCGTTCGATGCCGTCGAGCACGTCGTGACGGATGGCGTCGTACGCGTCGAGCGTCATGCCGCACTCCTCGCGCGCCGGCGGAGCGGCGCACTGGACGACCGCACGGCTCGGCTGGCGTTGGTGAGCACGTCGGCGAGCAGGGCGACGGCCGCACTGAACGGGCCGCGTCCGACGATCGAGCCCCGCCACATGGCGTCGTCGACGCGCGGATCGGTCGGCACGAACGCGACGCTGCAACCGACCAGTGTGCGCCGGACTTCGTGCTCGAGCTCGGCGCGACGGAAGCGCTCCCGAGGCGCGCGGTTGCAGACGATGTGCACCGGTGCGGCGCCGAGGCACGCTCCCTGATCAGCGACTCCGTGCGCGAACCACGCGAGCGTGCGCGTGACCCCGAGTGGCGTTGCCGGCGCGACGAAGACCAGCGCGCCGGCGCCGCGCACCAGCGCGGGGCCGATCGTCGCGTCGCGGTTCGTCGCCACGTCGACGATCACGTCGGTCCCCCGGTCGGCCAGCTCCTCGAGCACGTCCGACACGTCGGGGCTGCGGAGTTGCGCCGCCGCCGCGGTTCCCGGCACGCCGACGACCACCTCGAGCCCACGAGCGACGGGAACGAGGACGGTCGACAGATCGCCGAGCCCGTGCTCGACGGCGTCGACAGCCGCCGGCAGCCCGGGCTCGACCGGAAGCCCGAGACGGGTGGCCAACGAGGGTCCGTGCTCGTGGGCGTCGACCAGCACGGTCGCGGCGCGTCGGGCCGAGGCGACTGCGAGCCCGAGCGCGATCTCGCTGGCGCCACTGCCAGGGACACCCGTGACGACGACCGGGCCGCGTCGCGCCGCACGAATCTCGCCCACCGACGCTCGGGCGACGCGCGACGCGCCCGTCGTCCCGGTCGCACTCGGTGTGTCACCACCGACCGCGACGATGGCGTCGACGAAGTCCGCGATGGGCACGTCGGCGCCGATCACCCGGTCGACACCGAGCCCGCGGAGGTACTCCTCGCCCGCGGGCTCGGCAGGATCGAACACCCCGAGCACGGCGCTCCCGCGTGCCTGCACCGCGTGCACGAAGCGCGACGTGAGCCCCGGCCACCGATGACTGACGACGAGCGCGTCGTAGGACTCCTCGAGCGCGAGCGCGGGGTCGAGGACGATCTGGCGCACCCGGGCTCCCCCGTGGTCGGCGAGGTGGCGATGCAGGTGCTCGACCCAGGGCTCGGGCGAGAAGACGAGTGCGATCGTGGGCTCGATCACGGCGCACTCGACGATGCCGCGCTCGTGTCGGTGTCGAGCCGATCGAGCGACAACGGCTGCAGGCCGGCCGAGGACCGGGCGCCGGTGGTGCGCGCGATCGACACGTCGCCGTCGGCGATCGCAGCCGCGAGCCGCTGCGACGCCGCGGCGTCGACGGCGATCGTGACGGTGAACGGGCTCGACGTCTCGCCGATCC
>DASUMF010000095.1:0-5913 GCA_036277835.1 Acidimicrobiia bacterium | reverse complement strand
CGTGAGCCCCCACACCCCGATCGACCGACCCGCGACCGATCCGTCGCACGCGGCGCGCACTTTGTCGACGACGCGGTCGCGCTGGCGCTCGTTCACCGCGACGACGCTGCGGAGCAGGTCGAAGTCGTAGCCGTAGTTCGTGGCCATGTCGAGCAGCGCGGCGACGTCCTTGGGGAAGCACGACCCGCCGTAGCCGGGGCCGGGATGCAACGTCTCGAAGCCGATGCGGGGGTCGTAGCCCATGCCGAGCACCACTTCGCGCATGTCGGCGTTGACGACCTCGCAGAGGTTGGCGATCGAGTTGACGAAGGAGATCTTGGTGGCGAGGAACGCGTTCGACGCGTACTTCACCACTTCGGCCGACGCGGGGTCGGTGACGAGGATGGGCGCCTTGACGTCGCGGTAGAGCTCGGAGACGCGCACCGCGACCTCGGTGTCGTCGCAGCCGACGACGACGCGGTGCGGCGCGAGCGTGTCGGCGATCGCGTGGCCCTGACGCAGGAACTCCGGGTTCGACGCGACCGTCACCTCGGCCGGCGCGCCGGCGGCGCGCAGCACACGCGCGACCACGTCGGTGGAGCCGACCGGCATCGTCGACTTGTTCACCACGACCGCCCGGGGGCGCAGCACCGGCGCGATCTCGCGCGCGGCCTCCTCCACGAACGACAGGTCGGCCGCGCCCGACTCGTGCTGGGGTGTGGGCACGCACAGGAAGACGAACTCCGCGTCGCGGGCGGCCTCGGCCGCGCCGACGACGAATCGCAAGCGACCCGACTCGAGCCCTTCGGCCAGCAACGCCGTGAGCCCCTCTTCGAGGATCGGAGCCTCGCCCTTCGTGAGCAGGCGCACGCGGTCCTCGTCGACGTCCGCGCACACGACGCGGTGTCCGAGGTGTGCGAAGCACACCGCGGTGGGGATGCCGACGTACCCCGCACCGATGACCGCGAGCTCGCTCATGGTTGCTCCTCCGGCGCGTCCCAGTCCTTCACGTACTCGGCGACGGCGTCGCGCCACGACCGCAGCGCCGGCGCGCCCGCGAGGCGGAGCGCACGGTTGTCGAGCACGCTGTAGTCGGGTCGCGCGGCGGGCCGTTCGGCGTCGAGGTGCTCGATCGGCGCCACGCCGTCGGCGTCGAGGCCGCGGGCGCGGAGCGCGGTGGCGATCAGCTCGTGGCGCGTCGCCGCCTCCGACCCGCTGGTCACGTGGAACAGGCCCTGCGTGCGCGTGACCGCGAACCGGGCCAGCGCGGCGGCGAGGTCGGGGGCATAGGTGGGCACGCTCACCTGGTCGGCGAGCACGCCCGTGAGCTCCCCGCGCTCGTACGCACCGAACGCCCAGCTCAACAGATCGGAGCCCCGCTTGCCGAACACCCACGACGTGCGCACCACCGCCCACGAGGATGCGTGCGCCGCGATCTCGCGCTCGCCACCGAGCTTGGAGCGTCCGTACTCCGACAGCGGGTGTACGGCGTCCCACTCGTCGTACGGGGAACGGCGCGTGCCGTCGAACACGTAGTCGGTCGACACGTGCACGACGTGCGCGTCGACGCGCGCCGCCGCGATGGCGAGCCAGCGCGGGCCGAGCGTGTTGGCGAGGAGCGCGCCGTCGGGATCGCGCTCGCAGGCGTCGACGTTCGTCATCGCGGCCGCGTTGACGATGGCGTGCGGGGCGAGCTCGCCGACCACCTGCTCGACCGAGTCGCGCGACGTGATGTCGAGCTCGGCGTGCCCGAGCGCGAGCACGTCGTGCGCAGGGAGCTGCTCGGCGACGCGCGCGCCGACCTGGCCGTTCCCACCGGTGACGAGGATGCGCATCCCGCTACTCCCCGGCGCTGGTGCCGGTCGCCCACGCGGTCTCGACGACCGGGGCGCGGTCGCGCAGGGGCTCCCACCAGGCCCGGTTCGCCGCGTACCAGCGGATCGTGTCGCGGATGCCGGCGTCGAACTCGACGGTGGGCGCCCAGCCGAGCTCGCGGCGGATCTTGGTCGCGTCGACCGCGTAGCGACGGTCGTGGCCGGGGCGATCGGGCACGATCTGCTTGAGTGACTCGGGCTTGCCCAGCGTGTCGAGCACGAGGTCGGCGATCTCCATGATGCTCGCCTCGCGCCCGCTGCCGATCATGTACGTCTCCCCGACGATGCCCTTGTCGAGGATCGCCTCGATGGCGCGGTTGTGGTCGCGCACGTGCAGCCATTCGCGCCGGTTCTCGGTGGACGCGTAGAGCGGCAACGGCTGGTCGTCGAGCGCACGGGTGGTGAACACCGGCAGGACCTTCTCGGGGAACTGGAACGGCCCGTAGTTGTTCGCGCAGTTCGAGATCGTGATCGGGAGGCCGAACGTCTCGTGGTACGAGCGCACGACGTGGTCGGCGCCGGCCTTCGACGCGGCGTAGATGGTGCGGGGCCGGTACGGCGTGGTCTCGGTGAACGCGTCGGGGTCGTCGAGCTCGAGCTGGCCGAAGACCTCGTCGGTGGACACGTGGTGGAAGCGGTCGACACCGTGCCGGCGGGCCGCCTCGAGGAGGCGCTGCGTGCCGATGACGTTGGTGCGGAAGAACCGCTCGGGGTCGAGCACGGCGAGGCTGTTGTGCGACTCGGCGGCGAAGTTCACGACCACGTCGATCTCGTGGCGCTCGAGCAGCTCGCCGACGAGCGCGGGGTCGCCGATGTCGCCGACGACGAGCTCGATGCGATCGGCCGCCTCGTCGAGGCTCTCGCGCGTGGCCGCGTAGGTCATGAGGTCGAGCGCGACGACGCGGTCGTCGGGGTGCGCGCCCACCCAGTGGCGGACGAAGTCGGAGCCGATGAAGCCCGCGGCTCCGGTGACGAGGAGGTGCACCACGTCAGCTTACGGGCCGACCGCCCGTGACCTGGCCGCCGGCGACCTGCCGCCGGAGTTCCGGTCGCCGGTCCCGGTACCCTCGCCCGGTGCCTGGAGCCCCGGTGGTCGACTCGCCGGTGGTCGACGCGCCGCGCGCCCGGCGCGGCCTGGATCCCCGGCGACGGCTCGTCGGGTGGCGTGACGCGCTGCTGTTCGGCGTCCTCACGTTCGTGCCCCTGAGCCTCGGCGGGCACGGGCGCCTCAACTCCGACACCTGGCAGTACCTCTACACCGACCCGGTCGGCCTGATGGACCGTGCGCGGAGCCTCTGGGACCCGAGTGCCGGAGGCGGCAACGTCACCCACCAGGGCATCGGTTACCTCTGGCCGATGGGGCCGTACTACTGGTTCACCAGCGCGATCGGGGTGCCGGACTGGCTGGCGCAGCGCTGGTGGGTCGCGGGCATCCAGTTCGCGGCCGCGCTCGGCGTGCTCGCGCTGCTGCGTCACCTGCTCCCCCGCCATCCCGCGCAGCTCGTCGCCGCCGCGCTGTACGGCCTCTCGCCGTTCGTGCTCGGGCACGTCACCGGGCCGTCGGCACTGCTCCTGCCCTATGCGGCGCTCGGGTGGATGGTGCTGTGCGTCGTGCGCGCGGTCGAAGACCGGGGGTGGCGCTGGCCCGCGCTCTTCGCGCTCATCGTCACCACCTGCGGGTCGCTGAACGGCAGCGCGGTGTTCTTCATCATCGCGGGCGCGGTGTGCTGGATCCCGTACGCGGTGTGGGGCAGTCGCACCGCGACCCTGCGCACCGGGCTGGCGGTCCTGCTGCGACTCGGCGCGCTCACGCTGCTCACCCAGCTCTGGTGGATGGTCGCGTACTCCGTGGGAGGCGCGCACGGGCTGTCGCTCCTCGCCGTCACCGAGACGGTGAACACGACCTCGGCCACGACCTCGGCAGCCGAGGTGCTCCGCGGGCTGGGCTACTGGTTCTTCTACGCACGCGACAGCATCGGCCCCTGGCTGCCGGAGCTCGCGCCTCCGTACACCACGGTCGGCCTCATCGCGATCTCGTTCGCGGTGCCGATCATCGCGTTGCTCTACGGCGCGGTCGCGCGCTGGGGACCGCGCGTCTACTTCGCGGGGCTCGTCGTGGTGGGCACGGTGCTCTCGGTCGGCGCGTTCCCGAACCCCCGTTCACCGCTGGGGACGGCGTTCGAAGCGGCCAGCCGCAGCAGCGATCTCGTGCTCAGCCTGCGCAACACCCAACGCGCGGTGCCGCTCGTCGTGCTCGGGCTCGCCGGGTTGGTCGCGGCCGGCGGCGCAGCGCTCCAGCGGCGTCACGCGCGCGTCGGCGCCGTCGGCCTCGCGGTGTTGGCCGTGTTCATCGCCGCCGCGCTCCCCGCGCAGTGGCGTTCGGGCCTCATCGCGGACCGCTTCTCGCGCAAGGACATCCCCGCCGCGTGGGAGGAGACGGCGGCCTACCTCGATCAGGAGCCGACCGGTCGGAGCGACGGGCGCGTGCTGGAGCTGCCCGGCATCGACTTCGCCAGCTACCGCTGGGGTCACACGTTCAACCCCATCCTCGGCGGGCTCACCGATCGGCCGATCCTCGAGCGCGAGATCATCCCCATGGGGTCACGGGCCGGCGTGTCGCTGCTCGCCGCGCTCGACCGCAGCCTGCAGGAGGGCACCTTCGAGCCCGCTTCAGTCGCGCCCGTCGCGCGCCTCCTCGGCATCAGCGACATCGTCGTGCGCAACGACCTCAGGTACGAGCGCTACGGCACCGCCCGCCCGACGCGCGTGTGGGAGTGGCTCACCGATCCCGCCGCGAAGCTCGGCACACCGATCTCGTTCGGCGGTCCGTACCCCAACCACGCGCCGAGCGACCACCCCATGATCGACGAGGTGCAGCTCGGGATCCCCGTCGACGCACCGGTGCCACCCGAGGTCGGCGTGCTGAAGGTTCCCGACGGCGGCGAACCGATCGTGTCGACGATCCCCGCGGGCGGCGGCCTCGTCGTCGACGGTGACGGGAACGGGGTCGTGACCGCCGCGGCGGCCGGGCTGCTCGACGGTCGCGACGGGCCGGTGCTGCTCGCGCCCGAGCTCGCGGTGAGCGGGCAGTTCGACGCGGCGACGGGGCCCGCGACGCGCTACGTCGTCACCGACACCGATCGCAAGCGCGCGCAACGGTGGTACTCGCTGCGCGAGAACTTCGGCGCGACCGAGCCGGCGAACGCGTCGATCACGCGGGTCGACGACCCCTCCGACGCGCGCATGGACCTCGCGCCCGGGCGTGCCGCCGACTCCCGCACCGTGGCCGAGTACCGCGGCGCGTCGTCGGTGTGGGCGAGCTCGTACGGGAACGACTTCGTGCTCCTCCCCGAGGACCGCCCCGTGAACGCGTTCGACGGCGACCCGCGCACCGCGTGGCTGGTCGACACGGGCACCCCGCTCGGGGTCGACCCGCGCATCGGCATCACCCTCGACCACCCCTCGACCGCGGATCACCTCACGCTCGTGCAGCCCCAGAACCGCCCCGGGTCGCGGGCGGCGGTGCGCGCCGAGGTCGTGCTCGACGGCACGCGCACCTTCGACGTGGCGATGACCGAGGAGCAGGCCCGGTCGCCCCAGGGCGTCGATGTGCAACTCGACGGCAAGCCCTTCCGCACCGCCGAGGTCCGGATCCTCGACGTCGCGCCCGATCCGGGTCCGGTCGGCTTCAGCGAGATCGCGATCCCGGGCGTGCAGGTCGAGGAGATGATCCGCCTCCCGCAGCAGCTGCTCGACCGGCTCGGGAAGCACGACCCGTCGGCGCCGCTCGCGCTCGTGCTCACGCGCCAACGGGCCGACGCCGCCGAGGTCGTCCGCCAGGATCCCGAGCTCTCGATGCGGCGGACGTTCACGCTCGACGCCCCGCTGGAGGTCGGCGTCACCGGCACCGCCCGGCTGCACGCCGGCGCGCCCGACCGGCTGATCGACCGCGCGGTCGGGCTGCCGGGCGCCGCGGACGGCGGCTGGACGGCCGGCGCCACCGAGCAGCTCGCCGGCTCGCTCGCCGCACGGCCGTCGTCGGCGTTCGACGGCGATCCGA
>DASUMF010000094.1:0-11995 GCA_036277835.1 Acidimicrobiia bacterium | reverse complement strand
GCGCTCGCGGTCGCGACCGCGATGACCCTCGGCCTGTACGCGCGCGATCGCGGCAACGGCGGCCAGGCCACGCTCACCTCGATGTTCTCGACGATGGGTCACGCGCTCGGCGACGTGCTCGTCGAGTACGAAGGCGCCACGACGCCACCGGTGACCGATCCCGAGCACTACGGCTTCTCGGCGCTCTATCGCCTCTACCGCGCGAGCGACGGGTGGATCGTGCTGTGCGCGCCGGACGAGCGCCACTTCGCGCGGTTGGTCGACGCGCTCCCCGACGGCGACAACCTCCTCCGCGACGAACGCTTCGCCGATCCGGCGGCGCGGGCCGCGCACGACGACGAGCTGGTCGTCGCACTCGGGACGGTGTTCGAGACCGCGACCGCACGCGAGTGGGAGCAACGGCTGAGCGCGGCCGGGATCGGCTGCGCCGAGGTGGCACCCATGCAGGGCGGGCTCGCGATGGGCCTCTTCGCCGAGGGCGGAGTGGGCGACCAGCTGGGGATGCTCACGACCGTCCACCACCCGATCTTCGACGAGCACGTGCGCACCACCGAGCTGGTCCGCCTCTCACGGGGCACCGCGACGCTCGGCGCCGGCTGCACGGTGGGCCAGTACACCGACGAGGTGTTGCGCGACCTCCTCGGTTACGACGAGGAGCGCATCGCCACGCTGCGCGCCGAGGGCGTGATCGGCGGCTGACGGCCAGACGGGAGTCTCGCCGACCTGGCTAGCCTGGCGATACGTCTCGATCTCTCGGTTCCAGCAGCGTCGACCATGGGGGTGCACGTGATCGGAGTCCTCGGCCTCGACCTCGGCGGTGACGAGCTCGACCTCTCGTACCGGCGAGCCCCGCTCAACGAGCGATCCGGCATGCCGGTGCTGATGGCCATCGGCGATCCGGTGGCGGGTCCGCTCATCGGCCTCTTCTACGACGCGCCGTCGACACCCGAGCAGCTCGCCGGTGACACCGATCTCACGCCCGCACACAGCCACCCGTGCGACAACTTCCGCGTGGTGATGAAGGGCGAGCTGTGGGTCGGCCAGGAGCGCTACCACCACGGCGAGTTCCGGCTGCAGCGCTCGGGCCGGCCGTACGGCGCCGACGGCGACGCGCCGCACGTGGAAGGCAACTGGCGCATCATCTCGTTCGCCGACCGGCGAGGCCACCGGGTGCGCCCCACGAACCCCGAGCTGCGCAAGCAGTACAGCAGCCCCGAGGTGCTCGAGCGGATGCAGCAGTACTACGGCGACCTGCTCCCGGTGATCCTCCCCGACGAGGACGACGGCGTGCAGGGCCTCGTCACCACGATCGACAAGCCGTTCTCGAAGCAGCTGCACATCGACGCGACGTTCGGCGAAGCCGACTCGTGGGACGCGGTGGGCGACGCCCGCGTCGCGGTGAGCATCATGGGCGTGCACGACGTCGGTCCCGTGTACATCGTGCAGCACACGCCCGCGGGCGCGGTGGCGACGCCGTCGATGACCTTCGAGTCCGACGTGTTCCGATGCGTGCTCGAAGGTTCCGCACTGGTCGGCGGCGAGACGCTCGAGATGGGCGACACCCGCACCCGGCCGCCTGGCACCACGTGGGACGAAGTGGTCGCCGGCCCCGACGGGCTCGACGAGGTGATCATCATCGGCGACCGCCGCGGTGCAGCGCCCACGGTGCTCGGTGACGACGTCGACGGTTGGGCCGACTACGTGGCGTCGACCGTCGAACGCCTCAAGACCGGGCTCGACGCGCTCGCCTCCGCGTGATCGAACTGGCGTCAGCTGCGGGGTCATTCGCCCCACGACCGACGCCGGTTGCGTGCCTCAGACGGTGAGGCCGAACACCCGCGCCGCGTTGTCGTGCACGATGGCGCGGACGTCGCGGGGGTCGACCCCGTCGAACTGCTTCGCGACCACCTCGTTCGAGCGCGGGTGCACACCCTCGGTGTGGGGCCAGTCGTTGCCCCACATGAGCGACTCGACGCCGGTGAACTCGCGGTTGTGCACCGCGACCGGGTCGTCCATGAAGGTGCACGCGGTCTGCCGCTTGAGGTAGTGGCTGGGCGGGAACTCGCAGCGCTGCATGCCGGGCATGCCCATGTCGGTGAGGAACTCGTTGCCGAACCGACCGAAGTAGTGGTGATCGAAGAACTGCATCGCCCAGGCGAGCCAGCCGGCGCTGCACTCGGTGAACACGACGCGCAATCCCGGATGGCGTTCGAGGATTCCTCCGCTCGAGAACCAGAGCGCGGACTCCGCCATGCCCGCCGACACGAGCACGAAGCCGGCGGTGGCGCCGATCCCTGGTTGGAACGCGGTGGCCATCGTCCACGGCAACCCGGCACGCGCGTCGCTCACGTGCATGGTCACGGGCACGTCGAGCCCCTCGAGCGCCTCCCACAGCGGTTCCCACTCGGGATCGAGCCAGTGGCGCGCGGGGAAGACGTCGGGCAGGAGCGCCGGTCGCAGGCCGAGCGCCGCGGCGCGCTCCAGCTCCTTGACGGACGCCTCCACGGAACCGAGCGGGAGCTGGATCCCCGGCGCGAACCGGTGCAGGTTGCCGGCACACTCCTGTGCGACCCAGTCGTTGACGAGCTCGCACCAGGCGACGTCGGCTTCGGTGTTGCCCGTCGGCACGCCGAACGACGTGATGAGCACGCCGCCGGCCACGCCGTCGGCCGCGAGCTCGTCGATCAGGTCGGCGATCTGGAACGACGGGTTGGAGTCGTGCGCGCAGTCGCCCTGCACGAGCCGCGCCAGCGCGCGCTCGTCGTCGGGGTCGTCGACCTTGACGCCCATGTTGAGCATCGTCGACGTCGGGTTCGCGGTGTAGTCGCCGTCGGCGCTCTGCATCTGCATCGTGGGTCGTACGAGGTAGATGCCGTCGTCGCGCTCCTCCATCCGCAAGAAGTGCGGACGGAACCGCTCCGGCAGCTCCTCGGTGAGCGACGGCGGTGCCGGGAAGTGGCAGTCGGTGGTCAACATCGTCGGCAGGTCGTTCACGGCATCCCCCGGATCGTCGTGGCGCTGGCTCGGCGCGCAGCATGAGGTTAGATTGTCAGGCTCTGTCAGTCCAGCCTTCCTGGCAGCAGGTCGAGGCGGCGATCCCGGAGCACACGGTGGACAACGACGAGTTGGCGCGGCAGTGGGCCATCGGCCTCTCGGGTGATCTGGCGGCGATGGCCCCCCTCACGTCACCGACCATGCGCGTGTGGCACAGCACCGACGGCATCTGGCTCGACGCCGCCGATGCCGCGGCTCGCATGGCCGACGCGAGCGCCGCCTCGCCCGTTGTCGGCGCGTTCGAGGACGTGCGCACGACCGTCACGGCGACCGGATTCGTCGTGCAGGCCGTCATCGACCGCGGCGGCGTGCGCACGCACATCGCGCAGGTGCTCACCGTCGAGGACGGGGTCGTCGTGGCAGTCGAGGAGTACATCGCCCCCGAGGAGACCGGCGGGTGACGGCGATCGATGCGCGCGCTCAGGGAGCCGTGAGGGCCGCGAACGTCCCGATCGACGGATGGGCCCGGCGCCGGGCACGCGTGACGCGCGAGATCGAGCGCATCGCGCTCGATCTCCTCGCTCGCTCCGACGACGGAAACGTCACCGTCGAACAGATCGCGGCGGCCGCAGCGATCTCCGAACGCACCTTCTATCGCTACTTCCCCTCCCGCGACGACGTGTTCCTCGGGTTGGCGCGCCGTCTGCACGAGATCACCTGCGAGCGTGTCGCGGCGCGCCCGGCGCACGAGAGCGTGCTCGACGCCTTCATCGCCGCGGTGCACGACGGGATGGACCCCGAAGACGAGGACCTGATCAGGCTCTGGGCCGGCGTGCTCCGACGTGGGCTGCTGCCGTCGGGCGACGCGAGCAGCGAGCTGGTGAGCGCCTACCGCGAGGTGATCGCCGTTCGTCTGCGGACCGAGCCCGACGACCTGCGCGTGGAGGTGTTCGCGAACGCGATCGCGAGCGTGATGTGGTCGACGTTCCTGCGGTGGCTGGCGCGCGGTGGCGACGAGCCACTCCCGCAGATGATCGAGGATGCGTTCGACACCCTCGCGCGCCTCGATCGCGACACCGGCGCCTGATCGTCGATCAGGGTTCGGTGACCGCGGGGCCGTCGAAGCGGTCGTAGGTCGCGAACGACTCCACCGGCGCGCGCCGCAGCTTCGTGATCTCCTTCTCGGGCTTGCCCAGCACGAGGGTCGCGCCGAGCACGTACTCGTCGGGGATCCCGAGCAGCTCCTTCACCGCCGCTTCCTGACGCACGAGCACCGACGTGATGCAGCCGCCGAACCCGTGCTCGCGTGCGGCGAGCAGCACGTTGTGGCAGAACGGGTACACCGAGCCGCCGCCGGAGATGCTCAAGCGGCCGAGCCCGCTGTCCATCGCGGTGACGCGGGTGAGGTCGACGCACACGAGCAGCACGACGGGTGCGCTGCGCACCACCGCGGGCGACATGCCCGGACCGTCTTCGCGCGGATGCTTGCGTGCCTCGACGAGGTCGACGGGTTGGTCCGACGGTTGGCCGGGTGGGTTCCGCTCGTACGCCTCCGACGCCACGAACGGCACGAGGCCCGCTTGGTAGAACGCGTGGTCTTCCGTCCAAGCCACCGCCCACAGGTCGGCGATCTTGTTCTTGACCTCGTCGTCGCGGACCGCGATCACGTGCCACGCCTGGCGATTGCCACCGTTGGGCGCGAAGCGCGCGTGCTCGAGGATCCGGTACAGGACGATGTCGGGCAGCGGCTCGCTGGTGAAGCGGCGGGTCGCCGGGGTGGTGCGCATCGCGCGAAGGAGCTCCATGCGGCGGAGTTTGTCACGTCCCGCGCGCGAGGGGATACGGTCGGCGCCGACAGGCTCCGACGGTCGGAGCCGGCGTGATGGATCGGGGTCGTCGTGAAGATCGGATTCCACCTGCAGGTCGGCCCGAAGCGCTGGGCCGAGCTCACGGTCGCCGCCGAACAGGCGGGATTCGAGTCGGTGTGGATCCCCGAGCACCTCATCATGCCGGCGAACATGAGTGGACACCCGGGGAGTCCGCGCGAGGGTCAGTCGCCCATCTCGCCGACGACACCGGCGTGGGATCCGTTCCTGCAGATCGCGTGGCTCGCGGCGCAGACGTCGACCATCCGGTTCGGCACCAACGTGTTCAACATCGGATTGCGGCATCCGTTCGTGACCGCGCGTGCGCTCACCACCGCAGATCTCGTCTCGAACGGCCGCGTCGAGTTCGGGATCGGTGCCAGCTGGTTGCTGGAGGAGTGGGAGGCGATGGAGCTCCCGTTCGAGACGCGCGGCCGTCGGGTCGACGAGTCGATCGAGATCATCCGTCGCCTCTTCACCGAGGAGCTGATCGAACACGAGGGTGAGTTCTTCTCGTTCCCGTCCGTCGGGTTCCTCCCGAAGCCGGTGCAGGAGCACATCCCGTTCCACATCGGGGGCGACTCCCCCGCCGCGATCAGCCGCGCCGCGCGCCTCGGCGACGGCTGGCTGCCCATGGCACAGCGCGATCACGAGAAGCTGAAGGCGAACCTGGCCACGTTGCACGCGCAGCGCGCCGAGCTCGGTCGTGACGGGCCGTTCACCGTGACGCTGTACGGCGCGCGCGCGACCACCGTCGACGAGGTGCGGAGCTACGCGGACCTCGGCGTCGACCGTCTCCTGGTGACACCGTTCACCAATCCGCGCGAAGGCGTCGACGCGATCAAGCGCTACGGCGACGAGGTGATCGCCCACCTCTGACCCACCCTCGCAACGAAATTGCGTCGCCAGGAGCCGCATAGCGGTCACCGGCGACGCAATTTCGTGAACGGAGGGGCGCTACTTCCAGGTCAGCATCAGGTCTTTGACGTGGCGCAGGCCGGGTGGGTACTCGAGCTGCTCGTGGCCCGGCTTCAGGCGGTACTCGGGGATGCGGCGGTGCCACTCCCTGAGCGTGACGCGCAGCTCGCGGCGCGCGAGGTGGGAGCCCAGGCAGCGGTGCACGCCGCCGCCGAACGCGATGTGCGGGTTGTTCTCGCGGTCGAAGCGCACCTCGAGCGGGTCGTCGTAGGCCTCGGGGTCGATGTTGGCAGCGCCGTAGTTCGGCACGATCGAGGTGCCGACCGCGACCTCGACGCCGGTCGGGAGCGTGACCACACGGGTGGCCTGGCGCGGCACACCGCTGGCGACGGGCGACTCCCAGCGCAGCAATTCCTCCACCGCGCTCGGGATGATCGACGGGTCGTCGACGATCTGCCGGCGGTGCCCCGGGTGCTGCGCGAGGTATGCGTACGAGCACGTGAGCGTGTCGCTCACGGTGTCGAGCCCCGCGATCAGGAACAGGAAGCAGATGTCGAGGATGTCGTCGCGCGTGAGCCGCTCGCCGTCGATCTCCGACTGGACGAAGCGGGTGATGATGTCGTCGGCCGGCCGCTTCGTGCGCTCGTCGACGAGGTTGCCGAAGTACTCGTAGATCTCCTCGCCGGTCGCCGCGTTGACCTTCGCGCGCGCGTCGGGATCGACGAGCGCGTTCTCGTCGAACTTCTCCGGGTGCAGGATCCCGTCGCGCATGCGGAGGAACATCCGCAGCTCCTCCTCGGGGAGACCCATGAGGCCGAGGAACACCGACGACGGGAACAGCTCGGCGAACTCCTCGGAGAAGTTGCACTCGCCGCGGTCGATGAACGCGTCGATGTAGCCGTTGGCCCGCCGGGTGATGTCGTCTTCCTGCTCGTCCATCCGACGTGGCGCGAACAAGGGATCGAGCAGCTTGCGGTACTTCGAGTGCTTCGGAGGATCGACGTTGAGCGGGATCAGCGGGCGGATGTTCCCGAGGCTCATCTCCACGGCCGAGGAGAACTCCTCGTGGTTGCGCAGCACGTACTCGGTGTTCGAACGCGCGAAGCTCAGCCCGAACCCGTCCATGGGCTCGACGTAGCCACCCTGTGCGATGAGCTCGAGGTAGTTCTGCTGCGGCGCGGCGAGGTCGTACATGGCGCCCATCGCCATCTGCGCGTAGGCACCCGCCCCGAGCTCACCGTCCGCGGTCTCGGTCGCGTCGACGTCGGTCATGACTTCCCCCAAATCAGACGGCTATTTTGGAGAGACTAGCCATGCGCGGCGGACGGGGCGATCAGGCGAGACCCGCGGCGTCGGCGAACGCCTCGATCCCTTCCCGCGCCGCACGGCTGCTCGTCCACGGCGTGAGCACCAGTCGATCGACGCCGATCGCCTCGTAGCGCTCGACGATGCCGCCGTCGAAGCCCGCACCCCACCCGGTGAGCAGCGTGATCTCGAGCCGCTCTCGTCCGGCCTCGGCCCGTCGTCGCTGGAGGTCGTCGATGATCGGCTGCGCCGCTTCCGGTGACGGGCTGCCGCCGAACCAGCCGTCGCCGACCTCCACGCACCGGCGGAACGCTGCCGGCCCGAACCCGCCGACGAGGATCGGCGGATGCGGCTGCTGCACCGGCTTGGGGGCGAAGCCCGACGGCGGGAAGTCGTAGAACCGTCCGTGGAACTCCGGGCGGTCCTCGGTGAACAGGACCTCCATGACCGCGAGCATCTCGTCCATGCGCGCGCCCCGGTTGTGGAACTCCTCGCCCACCGCGCGGTACTCGGCCTCGATCACACCGACGCCGATGCCGAGCGAGACGCGACCGCCCGACAGCACGTCGGCGGTGGCGATCGCGCGCGCGAAGTGCACCGGCGAGTGCAGCGGCACGACCGACACACACGTGCCCAACCGCACGCGCGTGGTCACCGCCGCGAGGTGCGAGAGTGCTACCCACGGCTCCACGAAGCGGGAGTCGGCGCGGAAGTTGGCACGGTCGCCGTCGGGGATCCCGTCGAAGGGGATCAGCACGTGCTCGCCGATCCAGAGTGACTCGTAGCCGCGCTCGTCGGCCGTGATCGCCAGGTCGCGCATCTCCGTCGGGTAGATCGGCGTGAAATTGAGCCCGAACTTCATGGGAAGCCTCCATCGGAGCTGCAGCGCGGTGTGCGCCCACCCGTTTAGCATCGTCGCATGCGACGCGTCGCCGCCCTCCTCGCCGTGCTCTCGGTCACCTGCGTCGCCTGCTTCCAGAACGGGCAGATCCCCGACGACGCGCTGACCACCGTCACGCCCTCGTGCCGCATCGTGAACGACGTCGCGCCCCGCCTCCAGGCGCTGCTCGACGCCGCGCACGCCGACGGCGTCGCGCTGTGGCCCGAGACCAAGAGCTACGCGTGGTTCGAGCCGCCCCGCATCACGTCGTGCTACCGCGACCTCGAGATGCAGGAGTGGTGGCGCGGCTACTGGTGCTTGCTCGAGCAGTGCGGCAACGCGGCGGTGCCCGGCACCAGCGTGCACGGCTGGGGACGCGCGGTCGACTTCGAGGACGGCGGCGGTGAGCTCAGGTTCGACTCCGCGGGCTTCGGGTGGCTGTGGTTCCACGCCGCCGCGTACGGCTTCTTCCTCCCCGAGTGGGCGGGCCCGTCGGGGAGCAACCCCGAAGCGTGGCACTGGGAAGCAGCCTGACGACGCGCGCTCGTCACGCGCGAGTCGGCGCGGGGCGTCAGACGCGACGGCAGCGGATGACGCAGTTCCACGAGAGCACCTCGCGGACACCGGGGACGCGCGTGATGAACGACGCCCACGGGTAGTAGCGCGGTTCGACGCGCTCGATCACGAGCCCGGGACGGGCCTGCACGAGGCGCAACGTCGGCCCGATGTGCACTGCGAAGAGGCCCTCGCCGTAGCGGTTCTTGCGCGGCGGGCCGTGGCGCTTCTCGTAGAGCTTCGGTCCCCGTTCGGGGCCGAGCAGGTGGTACGGCGTCATGTCGTGCCCACCCCACGGCGAGTACCAGTTGGTCCACGACAGGTACACCCACCCGCCAGGGCGCGTGATCCGTTCCAGCTCCCTGATCACGCCGTCGGTGTCGCGCGCGTGCTCGAGGAGGTTCGAGCAGAACGCGCCGTCGACGCTGGCGGTGGGCAGCGGTTGGTGGGCGGCGTCGGCGACGACCGCGCCCGGCGGGGGCGCGTCGGCCGAACCCATCTCCTCGGTGGCGCCGTCGATCGCGATCACCTGCGCGCCCGCAGCGACGAACGCACGCGCGTAGTAGCCGGGCCCGCAGCCGATGTCGGCGATCACGCGCCCCTGGAGCGAGCCGTATCGCCGCGCGAGGTCGTCGGCCGCTTCGGCGGCGAGCAGCGAGTAGAAGGGCTCGGGGTCTTCACGCTCGTTGCGCCAGAGGCGCCACAGCGTGCGGATCCGCTCCAGGCCCTCGGGCCTCGGTGTGACCGGGCGCGGCGCGTCAGTCGACGACCCCATCGGTCGTGCGGTCGACGGTGATGACGGAGATGCGCCGGTTTCGATGACGGCAGGTTACGCGGGCGCCCACAGCGGCAGCGTGAGCGTGTCGCTCACCTCGTGCCACACGACCTGCACCTTCATCCCGATCGCCACCGAGTCGGGGTCGCAGTTCACGACGTTCGAGATGAAGCGGATGCCCGGTGCGCCGTCGGCCTCGATGGCGGCGGCCACGTACGGCACGTGATCGGCCTGGCTCGGGTGCAGCGGCTGGTGCACGACGATGCACGTGAACACGGTGCCCGTCCCGGGCAGCGGTACGTACTCGAGCTCCATGCCCAAGCAGTTGGGGCAGAAGCGCCCCGGCGGCATGCGGAACGTGCCGCAGTCGGAGCACTTCGGCGCGACCAGTTGGCCGTGCTTCGCGGCGTCCCAGAACGGCTGGGTGCGCTCGTCGGCTGCGGCGTCGGTCAGCGAGGGAGGGGGCAGGTGCTCGAACGTCGTCATCACGCCTTCCTCAGGATCACCGCGCTGAGCGGGATGGTCGCGGGTGAGCCGGTGACCAGTGCGAACTGCGCGCCGTCGACCTGGTTGGTGGCCGTGCCGCGCAGCTGCTGCACCGCCTCGAACACGTGCGTGATGCCGCGGACGTACGCGCTCGACAAGTTGCCGCCGTGGGTGTTCACGGGGATCTTGCCGCCGCGCACGCTGGTGTTGCCGCCTGCGACGAACGCGCCCGCTTCGCCGGCGCCACAGAAGCCGTAGTCCTCGAGCTGCATCAGGACCATCGGCGAGAAGTCGTCGTAGAGCAGCGCCACGTCGATGTCGTCGGGACCCATGCCCGCCATCGCGTAGAGGTCGGCGGCGACGGCACGGTGACCGGACGAGCCGAACGTGTCCGACGGCATCTGGAACGCGGTCGCGTGACTCGGGGTGCCGCCGGTGGCCGCCGCGGTGATGATGATCGGCGGCTGCGCGAGGTCGCGGGCGCGTTCGACGGTGGTGGTGATCACGGCCGCCGCGAAGCCGCCTTCGAGGTCGGGGGTGCAGTCGAGGGCCGAGAGCGGCCCGACGATCAGCGGCGAGCGGAGGTACTCCTCGAGCGTGAGCGCGTCGCCCGCGTTCGCTCGCTGCGAGACGACGACCGCGCCGAGGTGCTCGCGAGGGACGCCGTGCTCGTGCAGGTACCGGTTGGCGATCATTGCAGTCGTCGCGCCCTGCGACGAGATCGACGCCGGCGCGACGAACGCCTCTTCGGGCTGCGGGCCCGTCGGTCCGCCGTACGCACCGCCACCCGCGACCGGGTTCGCCCGGAACACGCTCGACGTGCCCGTCGGCCGCTTCGGTGCCGTCTGTGCGGTGATGATGCTGAGGCACACGTCGCCGAAGCCGCCCACGATGGAGCTGGCCGCGAGGCCGAGCGCGCCCGCACCTCCTCCCGGACCCGACGTGAGGTTCGCGGCGAACATGACCTCGGGGACGCCCATCGTGGCCGCCATGCCACCGGGATCGCCTGCGCCCGATGCCCACGCGAAGTTCTCGAGGTCCTTGTGGCCGAGCCCCGCCTCGTTGAGCGCGGCTTCGGCGGCGAGGATCGCGAGGTCACCGACGGCGAGCCCGGCGTCCTCCCCCCGGGCCACGTAGGTCATCCCGAGGCCGACGACGGCCACCTTGTCCTTCAGCGACATGCTTCCCCTCTCACGATCTCGTGCTCGGCGGGCACCGCACGCGCGCTCACGCGGGCGCCCAGAACGGCAGCGTGAGGGTGTCGCTGACGTGGTTCCACACGACCTTCACCTTCATGCCGATCTTCACGTCTTCGGGCTCGCACTCGACCACGTTCGAGATGAAGCGCATGCCGGGCGCGCCGTCGGCGTCGATCGCGGCGGGCATGAACGGCACGAAGTCGGCGGCCCGCGGGTTGAGCGGGTGCCGCACGATGATGAACGTGAACACGGTGCCCGTGCCGGGCAGCGGCTCGTACTCGAGGTCCATGCTCAGGCAGTTGGTGCAGAAGCGGCTCGGCGGCATGCGGAACGTGCCGCAGTTGGAGCACTTCGGCGCGACCAGCTGCTCACGCTTCGCCGCGTCCCAGAACGGCTGTGTGCGTTCGTCGACCAGGCTGCCGAGGAAGCTCGGGGGCGGGGGCGGCATGTTCTTGAAGGGCTTCGCCGCCGGTTCAGTGGTGGTCATCAGGCCTTCCTGAGGATCGTCGCGCTCATCGGGATCGACGCCGGGCCGCCGGTGCACAGCGCGAGCTCGCACCCCTCGACCTGGTTGACGGCGGTGCCGCGCACCTGCTCGACCGCTTCGTACACGTGCGTCATGCCGATCACGTACGCCTCGGAGAGGTTGCCGCCATGGGTGTTCACGGGGATGGTGCCGCCCGGCCACCGGTGGTTGCCGTCGGCGACGAACGGGCCACCCTCGCCGTAGCCGCAGAACCCGTAGTCCTCGATCTGCATGAGGACCATGGGCGAGAAGTGGTCGTAGAGCAGCGCGACGTCGATGTCCTTCGGGCCGACGCCGGCCATCTTGTAGACCTGCTTCGCCACGTCGCGGTGGCCGGACGACGCGAAGCTCGACTCGGGCATCTGGAACGAGCCCAACAACGACGCGTGGTTCCCGGTGCCACCGTTCGCCGTACCCATGATGATCGCGGGTGGCTGCTTGAGGTCCTTGGCCCGGTCGACCGACGTGGTGATCACGGCGACCGCACCGTCG
>DASUMF010000093.1:0-9765 GCA_036277835.1 Acidimicrobiia bacterium | reverse complement strand
GATCGGCTCCCCTCGCAGCCGGGCGACGTGCAGCGAACGGGCGGCTCGATCGCGGCGGCCCGGTCGATCCTCGGCTGGGAGCCGGTCACCCCGCTTCCCGACGGACTCGCCGCCGAGGTCGCGTGGGTCCAGGATCGATCGCGGCGCTTCGACGTTGGCGTCGACGGACAGGGAGCCGTAGGCTCTCCGGCGCGGCGGGGATGACGATGACGATGACGATGTCCAAGTGGTCACGGGCAGGGGAATGTCATGGCCGCATCCATGCAGCCGGATCGAGCCGGCGATGCCGTCGGAGTGAGGCGTCGCGCTGACGCGCGCCACCAGGCGCGTCGCGCCGGCGACCGCCACGCGCAGCGGCGGGCGCGCGTCCTGATCGCAGCGGAATCACCAGTTCGTCGCGCAGAGATCTCGCGCGCCGTCGAGCTCGGCACCGCGTCGGTGCGCGCACGCGCGGCCGACGTGCACGCGGTGCTCGCGGCCGCGCACTCCTGCCATCCCGACATCGCGCTCGTCGACGCCGACCTGTCGGGATCGGCGCTCGTCGCCGCCCGGGCGCTCCAGAGCCTCGAGCCCTCCGTCCTGGTCGTGCTGCTCGACGCGCCCGACGACGATCAGATGCTCTTCGCCGCGCTGCGCGCCGGGATCGTCGGATACCTGCTCGACACGTTCGACCTCGCGCAATTGCCGCGAGTCCTCGATGCGGTGCTGCTCGGTGAGATCTCGATGCCGCGCGCGTTGATGACGCGTGTGGCACTCGGTCTCGTGAGCTACCTCCAGGCGGAGCACACGCGTGAGCACGCCGTGCTGGCCCAGCTCTCGAGCCGGCAGTGGGAGGTGCTCGGCCTCCTCGCCGACGGCGCGACGACGGCCGAGATCGCCGATGCCCTGTACGTCTCACAGGTCACGGTTCGCTCGCACGTCGCTGCGATCACGAGGAAGCTCGGGGTCCCGGATCGCGATGCGGCCGTCCTCTTCCTGCGAGGCGTTGAAGGAAATCAACGCCGCGACACCTGGACAATCGACCGTCCGGTTGTCTACAGATAGACCCGGCAAACAGAAGACGAACATCCAGGTAACAGCAGGCAAACGACTCGACCCAGACGAGTTCGCCAGTTCTCGACGGTGACACCCGCACACACCGCGCGGGCCAGGAGGGGTTCCGGAGCAGCAACGAGCGCGAACACGCGCCTGAGACGCGTCGCCTATTCGGGCAAGGACCAGTGGGAGGGCAGACCCCATGTCGGTTCCAGGTGGATGGAACATCGATGTGTCCGCGGATCGTTTCGACCGACGCCTCGGCCTTCGAGAGCCGGCGCCGTCGGCGAAGGCCGCGAGCGAGTCCGGACGAGCAGTGATCTACCACCGTGACGCACTGTTCGTGGACGCGATGACTTCAGTGCTGCGAGACGAGGCAGTGACGCTCCACGCCGCGACGTGCATCGACTCGCTGGTCGAGCTCGCCGTGTCGAGCCACGTGTGTGTGATCGACATGAGGATGGAGCACGCGCACGCCGGGCTCCGGACGCTCGCCGATGAGTCCGACTGTTGGCTGATCTGCCTCGTCGAGGACGGCCACGCTCGGCAGAGCAGGACGCTGCAGGACGCGGGCGCCAATGCGGTGGTGAGCGTCGACGAAGGCCTCGACCGCCTCGTGAGCCTGATTCGCCGCCGCGGCGACGCGCCGAGCGAACACCCGGTGCCACGGCGCACCCACTCCGGCCACGACGGACGGCATCCACGCGATCCGAGTCGCCTCACCTCCCGCGAGAGCGAGGTGCTCGAAGGGCTCATGCGCGGCGAGAGCACCAAGCAGCTCGCGGCTCGGCTCGGCGTCAGTCGGGCGACCGCACGCACTCACGTGCAGAGCGTGCTCACGAAGCTCGGAGCGCATTCCCGCCTCGAAGCGGTCGCGCTCGCGAGCCGTGCGCAGGGTGCACACGACGTGATCACTCCCCAGGCGAGCGGCCTCGCCTCGAGCGCCTGAGCGGCGCGACCCGCGGCGCGGCGGAGATCGTGTCAGCGTGCGGTCGCGTCAGATGTCGCGACCGTTGCGCGCCTGGCGCACCACGCTCACCGCTTCGAGACCGGAGTGCACTTCGAGCTTCGAGAGGATCCGCTGGGAGTGCGTCCTCACGGTGTTCACGGAGACCACGAGGTCGCGCGCGATCGTTGCGTGATCCCAACCCGCGACCATCCGTCGGAGCACCTCGCGCTCCCGCATCGTGAGCAACGCGAGGCGCTGGTCGAACTCGTTCGGCGGCGGTTGCGACGACCGCAGGACGCGCAAGAGCGCGCCCTGGAAGCGCGGCAGGACCCACGCGTGCCCTTGCGCGACCGCGAGCACCGCCGTGACCAGGCTGTCGACTGCATCGTCCGACGTCATCACCGCGTTCGCACCGGCGCGGAGCGCCGCAACAGCCGCCGTCGCGTCGTCTCCGCCGAGGATCGCCACGACCTGCACCGGTGGCGCGAGGCGCGTGAGGTGCGACACGAGATCGAGCGCGGTGCCGAAGTCGTCACTCGCGTCGATCACCACGACGTCGGGGCCGAGCGTCTCCGCGCTGCTGCGGGCGACCACCTGGGTGGTTGCGATGCCCACGACGCGAATGGCGTCCTCACCGTCGAGACGGCGCGCAATCGTCTCCGCGACGATCCGCTGCCCATGGACGACCAGCACTCGAGGTTCCCTCATCGCGTTCCGATCATGGAGGACGCGCGTCGCCGCCGCAACACCCGGTGCATCTCCGGACCTTGCTGGACCGTCCCGAGCCGGTCCTCGCTCCATCGACGTACGCGCGATCCCCTTTCCGCGTGATCCCCGGTGCGATGGGCGCTGCGAGGCTCGGGCATGGCGTTCGTCGGAGAAGACGACACGAACCGGCCGGCCCGATCCCGTGGGCTCCGGAGGGCGGGCGACCGTGGTCGACCCCCGAACAGCGGCGTCGTGCGAGCTGTTGCCCATGACTCGCCCACCGCTGGGGGAACGACCGCGTTGCCCGCCCTCCGGCACTTGTTCGACGACCTCGCCCGGGCCCGGATCCGGTACTGCTCCTGGAAGAGCAACGAGCACCTGCTCGACGGACTGGCCGGCGAGACCGACATCGACCTGCTCGTGGACCGCGTGCACGCCGATGCCTTCGACGCCGTCGCGCTGCGCCACGGGCTGAAGCGCCTCCGTCCGGTGGCGGCGTCGGACTTCCCCGGGATGGAGCACTACCTGGGGCTCGATCGCGGCTGCGGCCGGCTCTTCCACCTGCACGTCCATCACCAGCTCGTGCTCGGCGAGCAACACGTGAAGAACCACCGCCTCCCCGTCGAGCATCACCTGCTGAGCGAGACGACGACGTTGCACGGCGTCGCCGTGCCGCGGCCCGAATGGGAGCTTGCCATCCTCGCCGTGCGGATCTTGCTCAAGTACCGGGCGCGCGACGCAGTGAAGGACATCCTCGGCATCCGCACGCCAGGGATCCGTCCGCCCGTCGCCGCCGAGTTGCAGTGGCTGCTCGCCCGGACCACTGCGGCTGCCGTCGCAGCAGCCACGCGCGATGTTCCGGCCATCCCGACGGACGTGGTCGCGCGCTTCGTCGACACCGTGGGTCGACCCGGACGCCACGGCCTGACGATGGTGCGGCTGCGCAGCCGGCTCCGTCGCGCGCTCGAGCACCAGCAACGGGGGTCCCGCGCCGGGGCCTACCGCACCGGTGCGCAGGTGAGGTGGAGCGAGTTCCGCCGGCGGCGCTCCGGTCGTGGTCCGGCGAAGATGACCGTGCTCCACGGCGGCACCACGGTCGCCTTCGTCGGCGCCGACGGCGCGGGGAAGTCGACGATCGCCGACGCCAACGCGCGGTGGCTCGGCTGGAAGGTCGACGCACGCGTGCACTACTTGGGCAGCAAGCCACCGTCACGCGCCAGCGCGACGTTCTACCTGCTCTTCCGAGCGCTTCGTCGCACCGAACGCGCCGCCTCCAGCCGTCTCGGGGGCGATGCCTTCGTCGCGCACACGGTCCGCACGACGCGCGACATCGCGCTGGCGTCGCACCACCTCGCGGTCGCGCACCAGCGCGCACGCTCCCGTGCTGCGGGACTGCGCGACGCCGCCGCCGGACGTGTCGTGCTGTTCGATCGCTACCCCTTCGAGCAGCTGCCGTCCGCGCGTGCCCGTCAGCTCTTCGACGGGTCACAGATCCCGGCGGCCGTCGCTGGCGCCCATCAACCGATCATCACCTCGCTCGCACGGGCCGAGGCGCGCATCTACGAGCGCTACGAGCTTCCCGACGCAGTCGTCCTCCTCGACGTCGATCCGCGTGTCGCGTCGAGCCGCAAGCCGGATCACGACGCGGGCGTGATCTTCGAGAAGGCGCGCGCGGCGTCAGCCATCGTCGATCTGGTCGCACAGGCCGGCTCGACCGTGGTCCGTGTGGACTCGACGATGCCGCTCGAGGCCGTGATCGAGGAGACGAAAGCGGCGGTCTGGGATGCCGTCTGACCTGATCGTGGTGGAGCTCGTCGGGACACCCGGTGCCGGGAAGACGACGCTGGCCCGAGCACTCGTGGACGAGCTCGGGGCACGCGGCGTCACGGCGGCAACGATCATCGACGCCGCTCGCCCCGCCGCCGCCCGCACCCGAGTGGGGCGCAGGATCGCTCGTTTGCCGTGGCGGAACGTGCGCGACCTCGCGCTGTGGCGATGGTTCCTCGCCGCGAGCCTCGCCGAGCTACCCGCACAGGTGGTCGCGAACCCCGAGCTGGCCCGGCACGTCGGCGCATCCGTCCGCGCCGAACGGCGCGACGCGCGACGAACGCGTGCGCTGCACTGGTTCGTACGCTTGTGGGCGCGCGTCGCGTTCCTCCACCGCCATGCGCGCCCGGGTGACGTCGTCGTCATCGACGACGGTTTCTTGCACAGGGCGGTGCACCTCCATGCGTCGCCGCACCACCGACCCGACCTCGAGTCGGTGCGCGACTACGTCGCGCTCGCCCCGCTGCCCGATGTCGCGATCCACGTCGCGGCATCGCCGTCGACGTGTCGCGAGCGGATCGACGAACGCGGTCGATGGCCCCACGCCGCCGATCTCACCGACGAAGAGCTGGCGACGTACCTCACGCATGCCGACGCGGTCGTCGCCGCCGCGGTCGCGGCGGCCGACCGCCGCGGGGTGAGGGTCGTGAGCGTCCACAACGGCGCGGGCGCGCGTCCCGACCAGTGCATCCCCGTGCTCGCCACCGTCGTCGAGCACTCGATCGGATCCAGACGATCCCGCGCGGTCGCGCCCGTCACCATTCGGTCCGGCGGCCCGGTCGCGCGTCTGCCGCGACCGTCACGCGTCCGAGCCCAGGTCGCGGCCCGCTTCGAGCCGCCGGTGCTCGCGCCGGCACGGGTGACCGAGGTGTTGCGCCGCTTCGGCATCGACGCCCCGGCGTCGACCAACCGCAACCTCCGGCTCGGGCGCCGGAGCGCCAACGTCGTCGTGGCGTCGACGTCGGGCACGAAGGTGGTCAAGCGATACCGGCCCGCGTGGAGCGAGGCCACCGTCCGCTGCGGTCATTCCATCCTCGAGCGCCTCGAAGCGAGTCGCTTCCCCGCAGTGCGACTGACCCGCGCGCACGACGGCGCGACCTTCACGGCGTTCGACGACGGCGTGTACGCCGTGTACGACTTCTGCCCCGGCACGAGCTACTCGATGAGCTATCTCCGGCGCACCGATCGCCTCGCGCTCGCGGTCACGACGGGCGCCACGCTGGCATGCCTCCACCGCACGCTGGCCGGCTTCGTCCCCGATGGACGCCATCACCTCGGTCTGGTCGCCCCCGGCGGGGCCCACGTCCGGGCGACGAGCTGGTACGCGAGCCACCTCGACGAGCTCGCCACGCGCTCGACCGACCTGGCGCCCGACGCGGCCCGTCCGGCCGCGTTGCTCGTCGCCCGAGCGCCCCAGCTGCGCGACGAGATCGTGGCGACCGGCGAGCGCCTGCGCTCGATCCCGCTCCCGTCCACCGTGATCCATGGCGACTACGGGCTGCACAACCTGCTGTTCGCGGCGCGCGACCGCGCGGTCGTCGTCGACTTCGAGAGCGCGCGCGTCGACTGGCGCGTCACCGAGCTCGTGTCGCTCGTGGGGAAGTACCGGCAGCGTCGCACGGGCGAGTACGACCTCGAGGTCGTCGCCGCTCTGGTGCGCGCCTACTGTGCCGAGCTCGGCTCCGGCGAGCTCGGCATCACCGCCGATGAGCTCGACGCACTGCCGCTCGTGTGGCGGTTCCATCGCCTGCGCGCCGCCGTGCAGTACTGGAACTCGTACTTCGAGACGTCCGGCCCGACGCGCAAGCTGTGGTCCGCCGTCGACGCGCTGCACCGTGCGGACTTCGCCGGCGGCGAGCACGAGTTGCTCGACGTCGTTCGATCGGCGGCGGCATGATCCCGACCGACGGGATGCGCGTGCTCCTGGTGACGCCGAACCTCGACGTCGGCGGTGCGCAGGAGACCGTCCGGAGCCTTGCGAAGTACTTCCCGCGTCTGGGCTGCCCGACGATGGTCTGCACCCTCGCGGACGGGCCGCTGCGCGCCGAGATCGAGTCGCTGGGCATCGAGGTGGCGGTGGTGCCCGGACGACGTTCCAGCGTGCTCACACCGTGGTCGTTCCTCGGCGAGCTGCTCCGCATCCGTCGCGATCTCGTGCAGCTCGCGCAGCACCATCGGGCCGACGTCGTGCTGCAGACGCAGACCTATCCCGCGCTCAACCTGCTCGTGCTGTCGCTGGGGCGATCCGGCAGGCATCGCATGCAGGCCTGGTGGACGATCCAGAACACGGTGTTCATCGTCGACCGCGAGAAGATCGCCGAGCACGCATGGAGCCTCGGGCCGAAGCGTCTCGTGCACCGGGCCATGTTCCGGCTGGGCAGCCGCGCGGTCACGGGTGTGGTCGCGGTGTCCGACGAGACTGCCGATGCGTTCCGCGCCATGGGGGGCGACTCGGGGAGGACCCACGTCGTCTGCAACGCGGTCGACGTCGAGCGGTACCCGGCCCGCGTCGACCGCGCCGCCGTCCGCGCCATGCTCGGCCTCGAGGCGACCGATCACGTGATGACGATGGTCGGGACCTTCAAGCGCCAGAAGGGCCACCGTCACCTCGTCGAGGCCCTGGCGACGGTCGCTGCCGGACTCCCCCGGCTCCACCTGGTCCTGGCGGGCGACGGCGAGCTCCGGCGCTCGATCGAAGCCCAGGTCGACGCGAACGGGCTGCGCGACCGGGTCCACTTCCTGGGCACGCGCCGCGACGTGCCTGAGCTGCTCGCGGCCAGCGACTCGTTCGTGCTCCCGTCGCTCTGGGAGGGGCTCCCACTCGCCCTGGTCGAGGCCATGGCGAGCGGGCTTCCCGTGATCGCCACCGCGGTGAGCGGCACCACGCAGGTGATGACCGACGGGCTCACTGGCTGGGTGGTGCCACCAGGCGACTCCGCCGCGCTCGCTCGCGCGATGCACGAGGTGCTCGACGATCCCGTCGAGGCGTCCGCGCGCGGCGCGATGGCGAGGGAGCGCGCGCAGCGATTCACCGCCGCCGCGCAGGCCGAGGAGCTCGAGCGACTGTTCGCGGCGGCCGGGTCACGGCGACGGGTCGACCCGCGCGTGCTGGAGGGAGTGCGATGAGCGGCGGTCCGGTGTTCGTGACCGGCGCCGGCCGGTCGGGCAAGACCTTGTTGCGGTGGCTCCTGTCGTCGCACCCGAACCTCGTCGTCACGCGACGTGCCGAGCTGTGGCCGCGCTTCGCCGGCCGCTTCGGCGATCTCGCCGACGACGCGAATTTCACCCGTTGCCTGCACGAGATGCTCGAACGGCGCCAGGTCGCGTGGTTGGGGCCCGATCGCCAGGAGTTGCGACGCGCCTTCGTGGCCGGCGCTCCCACCGATGCGCGGCTCTTCGACCTCGTGCACCGCCAACACGCGGCGAGGAACCAGAAGGCGCGCTGGGGTGACCAGAGTGCAGCCTACGAACGCTGCGCCGACGAGCTGCTCGGCGCGTTCCCGGATGCCACCGTGATCCACATGATGCGCGACCCTCGCGATCGCCACGTGGCGGTGGGCGACCAGCGACGGGCGCGGCCGGGTGACGTCGGTCGCACCACCGCCGACTGGATCCGCTCCGCGGTGCGGGCCCGTCACCACGCTGACCGCTGGGCCGAGTCGTACGTGATCGTGCGCTACGAGGACCTCGTCCTGCGGCCCGACGCGATCGTGCGCGACCTCTGCCGCGTCATCGGCGAGCCGTACGTGCCCGAGCTCCTCCGCATGGAGAGCACGCGACGGTACGACGCGTACCGCGCCGAGAGCCCGTGCCCGTTGTCGTCGGAGTTCGTCGGACTCCACCGTGCACAACTGCCGGCGCACGACCTCGCGTTCATCCAGACCGTCGCCGGTGAGGAGATGGCGGCGCTGGGCTACGAGGTCGAGCCCGTGCGCCTGGATCGCGGCGCCCGGGTGCGGCTCGCGATCCATCTCCCGGCGAACGCGGTGCGTCTCGGCGTGTCCCGCAGCACGTCGTCGGTGAGTGACCGCGAGACCGTCGCATGAGCGTGTGGCACTCCGTCGTCGACTCGCCGTCGTTCCGCCGCATCGCGAAGGGCGGTCCGGGCCGAGCGGTCCTCCGCAGCCGGGGTGCGCGCGCGGTCGACACGCGGCGCCGCGCGGCGCGGGCGGCGGCCGATGTTCGACGGAACCCGCACGCCTTCGATTGCGTGCAGACCTTCGGGTGGTTCGTCGGACACAACAAGAGCGGCAGCAGTCTGCTGAGCGCGCTGCTCGACGCGCACCCCGACATCGCCTGCTCCGACGAGGTCGACCTACTGCGATACGTCGACGCGGGCTTCTCGCGGGACGAGCTCTTCTCGCTCGTCGTGCGTGGCGCGCAGGTCGAAGCGCGCAAGGGACGCGTGACCGCCCGTCGACTCGGTGGGTACTCGTACGCGGTGCCCGGCTGGTGGCAGGGGCGCACCCGCTCCCCCGCAGCGGTGTGCGACACCACGACCGGGACCTCGACGCGGCGGCTCGGGGCCCACCCTGACCTGCTCGACCGCGTCGACGGGCGGATGGCCGGCGTCCGCGTGCAGCTGGTCCAGGTGATCCGCAACCCGTTCGACCCCATCAGCGTGATGATGGTGCGCGGCGGACGCAGCGTCGAGAACTCGGTCGACGCATACTTCGCGGCCTGCGACCTGCTCGTGGCACTGCGCGGGCGTGCCGGCTCGCGCCTGCTCGACGTCCGGTACGAGGACGTCGTCGCCGACCCCCGGCGGTCCGTGCAGCGCGTCGGTGCCGCGTTCGGCGTGACGGCACCGGCCGACTACCTCGACGCGTGCGCCGCGCTCGTGCGGCCCGAGCCCGATCGCAGCCGCGACCTGGTGCCGTGGACACGGCCATGGATCGACACGGTGCAACGACGAATCGATCGCTACGACTTCCTGGACGGGTACCGACATGACGATCACTGAACCATTCGCCGAGACTCCGACGCGCACGACGTCGGGAGCGTTGTTCATCGCCGGGCCGGACCGCAGCGGCACGACCCTGATGTACGCGCTCCTCGCATCACATCCCGACGTCTCGATGGTGCGCCGGACGAACATGTGGCGCTACTTCCACCGTCGCTACGGCGATCTCGGGGACGCGCAGAACCTCGACCGCTGCCTGGCCGACATGGTCGCCTACCGGCGCATGCGGCACCTGAACCCGGACGAGGCACGGATCCGCCAGGAGTTCGTCGACGGGCCGCCG
>DASUMF010000092.1:0-5188 GCA_036277835.1 Acidimicrobiia bacterium | reverse complement strand
CGCGACGGCCCGTGGCGTCGTGTTCGCCGGCACAGCCGAGGGTGGTTGCATCTGGCCCGACTTCTTGCCTGCCTTCGACGCCGCGACCACACTCGTGAAGCTCCTCGACCTCCTCGCCATCGTCGATCGACCGCTGTCGTCGATCCTCGCCGAGCTTCCCGTGAGCCACGTCGTGCACGACACGATCGTCACCCCCTGGGAGCGCAAAGGCACGGTGATGCGCGAGATGGTCGAGCGCGTCAGCGCCAAGGAAGTCGAGCTCATCGACGGGGTCAAGGTCACCGACGAGCGCGGCTGGGCGTTGGTCCTGCCCGACCCCGAGGAGGCGCTCACGCACGTGTGGGCGGAAGGCGCGACCGACACCGACTCGCGGCGACTCGCCGAGGAGTACGTGCAGCGCATCCGCCAGATGCTCCGCTGATCGCAACGAGCCCATCCCGCTCCCACCCGCATCGAATCCTCACGGCGGCGAGATTCGGCGATGCGAGATTCATTGCGGAATGACTTGCGCTGAGCGGGACTCATTCCGCAATGAAATGGGTGGAGCGCGAGAACGTGGAACCGCCGCCTGGGTGAAAGGGCCTCGCGCGGACGCCCCGGCCGCACCCGCACGAGGCCGCCGCGCGTACTATCCCGCCATGGATTTTCCCGAGCAGCTCCGGTACAGCGCGGAACACGAGTGGGTGGCGGTCGAGGGGACGCGTGCGCGGATCGGCATCACCGACTTCGCGCAGGACGCCCTGGGTGACGTGGTCTACGTGCAGCTCCCCGACGTCGGCGCGGCGGTGATCGCCGACGCCGGGATCGCCGAGGTCGAGTCGACCAAGTCGGTGTCGGAGATCTACGCCCCCGTCACCGGCACGGTCGTGGAGGTGAACGAGGTGCTCAACGACACCCCCGAGCAGGTCAACCAGGATCCCTACGGCTCCGGCTGGATCTTCGTGCTCGAGCTCGCCGAGCCCGAACAGGTCGACGCCCTCATGGACGCTGCGACCTACCGCAAGCTCGTCGAAGAGGGCTGACGAACCCTCCATCTCAGCTGCACATGGAGGCCAGCGAGCTCGCCGCCGGCCCCGGGACCTCGACCTCTCGTCGACATCGAGGGTGCGTACCTTGCAGTCGAGGGCTAGCCTCGAGCGATGCGATGCCGCGAGTGCGGCCACGAGAACGAGGCCGGCGCCAACTTCTGCTCTTCCTGTGGCCAGCCGCTCGTGCGCGAGGAAGAGTCCACCGTGAGCCTCGCCGAGCTGGCCGAGCGGCTCGAGCTGGGCGAGGAGCTCGGTGAGGCGCTGGCCGAGCTGCCGCAAGGGATCGGCATGCTCGTCGTGCGCCGTGGACCGAACGCCGGCAGCCGCTTCGTGCTCGACACCGACGTCACCACGGTCGGTCGGCACCCCGATTCCGACGTGTTCCTCGACGACATCACGGTGTCGCGCCGGCACGCGACGGTGCGTCGGGTCCCCGGCGGCTACGAGGTTGCCGACGTCGGTTCCCTCAACGGCACCTACGTCGACCATCAGCGGGTCGACCAGGCGCCGCTGCATCACCTCGCCGACCTGCAGATCGGGCGATTCGTCCTGCTCTTCCTCGTCGGGGGCCAGCCGGCGTGAGCGGTGCGGCCCCGGCCGGCGATCACCTCTCGATCGGTGAGGTCCTCGCCGCGCTCCACGACGAGTTCCCCGACATCACGATCTCGAAGATCCGCTTCCTGGAGAGCCAGGGGCTCATCGATCCCGAGCGCACACCCTCGGGCTACCGGAAGTTCTATCCCGACGACGTCACCCGGCTGCGCTGGATCCTGTTCCAACAGAAGGAGCACTTCCTCCCGCTCAAGGTGATCAAGGAACGGCTCGACGAGCTCGGTCCGGCCGACCTCTCGGTGCTCGAACCGGCCGACACCCCTGGCGCCGAGGAAGCAGAGCACGCCGGCGCTGACGCGCTGGTGTCTCCGGTCGAGGTGCCCGTCACCCCGCCCGCCCTGTCCACCTCGCCCACCCCGGGCGCCGCGGGTTCGGCGGCCGGATCGCGTCGCCGTACACCTTCCCGCACGCGGCCGCCCGCCTTCGCGCCCCGGTTGCCCGGCGACGACGACGTCGACGACGCGCAGATCACCGCACCCACCGGCGACATCGAGCAGCTGTACTCGCGCGACGCCCTGTGCGCGGCCGCCGGCCTCGACGCCGCCCAGCTCGCGAGCCTCGAGCAGTACGGGCTCGTCACGCCGGCGCGCGAGGCGGGCGACGACGTGCAGTTCGACGCCGATGCGGTCCAGATCGCGACCATCTCCGGCGCCTTCTTCTCCCGCGGCGTGGAAGCCCGGCATCTGCGGATGTATCACACCTTCGCCGAGCGGGAGGCCGCGCTCTTCGGCCAGGTGCTCATGCCGTACCAACGCCAGCGCAACCCGGAGTCGAGAGCGAGGCTGCAGAGCGAGCTGGTGGAGCTCGCCACACTCGGCCGTCGCCTGCGCATGGTGCTGCTGCGCGAGGCAGTGCGCGAGAACCTCTCTGAGTGATCAGCGTCCAGTGATCGGTGTCGCGTGATCGACGGCGCCACGCTGCGCACGCTCCTGGACGAGCGCGACATCGCAGCGCGCGTGCGCGACCTCGGGGCGCGCATCGCCGCTGACCATCCCGACGGCGTCGTGCTCGTCGGCGTCCTCAAGGGCGCGCTGATCTTCCTGGCCGATCTCGTCCGCGCCATCGACGCCGAGGTGGTCGTCGACTTCATCGCGATCTCGCGCTACGCGCCCGACTCGGGCCGCGTGCGCATCCTCCACGACGTCTCCACCAACCTCGAGGGCCGCGACGTCGTGATCGTCGAGGACCTCGTCGACACCGGTCTCACGCTCGCGTACCTGCTCGAACACCTGCGCGCCCGCGAACCACGATCGATCGACGTGTGCGCGCTGCTCGACCGTCCGGTGCGCCGCATCGTGCCGTTGGAGGTGCGCTACGTCGGCATGGAGATCGCCGACGTGTTCGTGCTGGGTTACGGGCTGCACCAGGCCGACCTCTACCGCAACCTCCCGCGCGTCGTCGAGGCCGACCGCCACGTCGCGCGCGACGTGCCCGACGCGTACGTCGCCGCGCTGTACGGCACCCGCTGAACCGCTCGACCCGCCGAATCGGCCCAACAGGCCCGGTGCTAGGGTGACCACTCGACGGTCCGGAGGTGCTCGTGATCCCGATGTCCCTGGTGGGTGTCAGAGTCGAAGTGCCCAACAACCAGCCGATCGTCCTCCTGCGCGAGAACGACGGGCAGCGATACCTGCCGATCTACATCGGCTCGCCCGAGGCGACCGCGATCGTCTACGCGCTCCAGGGGATGGAAACGCCCCGCCCGATGACCCACGACCTGTTCGTCACCGTGCTCGACGAGATCGGCGCCAAGGTGTCGCAGGTGATCATCACCGAGATGCGCGACAGCACGTTCTTCGCCGAGATCGAGCTCACCCGGGGCGAGGGCACCACCCGCATCTCGTCCCGCCCGTCGGATGCGATCGCGCTCGCGGTGCGCTCCGCCGTGCCGGTCCCGATCTTCGCCGACGAGGGCGTGCTGGAGGAGGCGGGCGTGCTCTTCGAGCAGGACGAAGACGAGCAGCTCATCGAGCAGTTCACGGAGTTCCTCGACGAGGTTCGTCCCGAGGACTTCGCCCAGGGCCCCGAGTAAGCCCGACGGTCCCGAGCACCTCGCTGCCGTCGCACTTCGACGGCGTCCAGCCTGAGTCGAACACCGGTTCGCTCGTTGACTGGGCCGCGCGCAGCAGGTACGCTGACACGCCCGTAACTACGAACCTGTACTTCACGGTGACCCCCTCTCGAGCAGCACTGGAGACTTCCCGCCGATGGCTGAGCGACGAACCCGGCGAGTCTCGCAACCTCCGCTCGACGGCTTCTCCACGCCGGGCGACGCGGCCGTCGACCCCGGCTTCCGTGGCCCACAGGTGTGCAAGATCGTGGGCATCACGTACCGCCAGCTCGACTACTGGGCGCGCACCGATCTCGTGCGTCCGTCGATCGCGGACGCGAAGGGCAGTGGCACGCAACGCGCGTACTCCTACACCGACCTCGTCCGCCTCAAGGTCGTGAAGAGCCTGCTCGACGCGGGCGTGAAGCTGCAGACGGCGCGCAAGGCGATCGAGTACCTGCGCGAAGACCTCGGCGACGACTGGGCCACCGCGAGCCTCGTGCTCAACGGCACCGACTCCGTGCTCGCGCGCACCGACGACGCGCTCATCGATCTCGTGCGCCACGGCCAGGGCGTCCTCAACATCGTGCCGCTCGGCCACATGATGGACGAGCTCCAGAGCACCGTCGCGCGCGCAGGCGCCGAAGGGGGCTGATCGTCGCGGAGCTGTTGCCCCACGAGCAGGTGCGGTTCGCGCACAACTCCGAGCGACAGTTCGCGAAGCTTCTCGACTTCTACGCCATCGCGTGGGAGTACGAGCCCCGCACCTTCGTCCTCGAACGCGACCGCGAAGGCAACCCGTCGCAGGCGTTCTCGCCCGACTTCTACCTGCCGCTGTACGACGTCTACATCGAGATCACCACGCTGAACCAGAAGCTCGTCACCAAGAAGAACCGCAAGGCGCGCCGCGTGCAGGAGCTGTATCCCGAGGTGCGGGTGAAGGTCCTCTACCAGCGCGACTACCTCCACCTCCTCGTGAAGTACGGGCTCGAGCCGCCGTCGCAACTCGTCGCCGACGACCTCGCCGGTGCCGAGCCACGCCCGCTCGACCTCCGTCGCGACGCGCCCGCGCCAAAAGCGTCCGACGCGCCGCACGACATCTCCGAGTCGGCCTGACGTGACCCTGCGTCTCAGCCCACTCGACGCCGAGCACCGCGCGCTCGGTGCCCGCATGGCCGAGTTCGGCGGCTGGGACATGCCGCTGCAGTACGCCGGCGTGCTCGAGGAGCACCGAGCGTGTCGCGAGCGCGCCGTCGTGTTCGATGTCTCGCACCTCGGCTCGGTGCACGTGCACGGCGCCGGCGCGTTCGCGGCGCTGCAGTGGGCGTTCACCAACGACCTCGACCGCATCGGCCCCGGCCGGGCGCAGTACACGCACCTCCTCGATCCCGACGACGCGCACGTGGTCGACGACGTGATCGTGTGGTGGACGGCTCCGGGCGACTTCCTCGTGATGCCCAACGCGTCCAACACCGCGCCGCTGGTCGGCGCGCTCGAG
>DASUMF010000091.1:0-2845 GCA_036277835.1 Acidimicrobiia bacterium | reverse complement strand
GCACGGTGCCCGCAAGGGTCTGGCCGACACGGCGCTCCGTACCGCCGACTCGGGCTACCTGACCCGCCGGCTCGTCGACGTCGCGCAGGAGCTCATCGTGCGCGAGGACGACTGCGAGAGCGCGCGTGGCATCTGGGTCGAGCAGCTCGACAACGACCCCGAGAACGTGCGCATCCTCGAGACCAAGCTGCTCGGACGTTGCCTCGCCGAAGACGTGAAGCTCGCCGACGGCACGGTGATGCCCCGCAACACGTTGCTGGGCGAGCCCGAGGTGCAGCAGATCGCCGACGACGAGGCGACCCAGCGGGTCCGGGTGCGCTCCGTGCTCACCTGCGAGTCGCTCACCGGAGTGTGCGCGAACTGCTACGGCATGATGCTCGCCACCGGCAAGCTCGTCGACCAGGGCGAGGCCATCGGCATCATCGCGGCGCAGTCGATCGGCGAGCCCGGCACGCAGCTCACCCTGCGGACGTTCCACACCGGCGGCATCGCCGGTGAGGACATCACGCACGGTCTGCCGCGCGTCGTCGAGCTGTTCGAGGCCCGCACGCCGAAGGGCGCGGCGATCATGGCCGAGAGCTCGGGTGTGGTGCGCATCGGTGAGAACGAGAAGGGTGAGCGCACCCTCACGATCGTCGCCGACGACGGCACCGAAGAGGAGCACGCGGTGATGCGCCGCACGCACCTCTTCCCCGGCATCGCCGACGGCGTCGAAGTGGTGGCGGGCCAGCAGCTCACCGGAGACCACAAGACCCCGCTCGACCCGAAGAAGATCCTCGAGGTCAAGGGCATCCGCGAGACCCAGCAGTACCTCAGCGACGAGGTGCAGAAGGTGTACCGCGAGCAGGGCGTGTCGATCCACGACAAGCACGTCGAGGTCATCGTCCGCCAGATGCTGCGTCGGGTGGGTGTGTCGGAGCCGGGCGACTCGGTGTTCCTGCCGGGTCAGAAGGCCGACGCACGGCTCTTCGCCGACACCAACCGTCGCCTCGTGGCCGACGGCAAGCAGCCGGCCGAGGGTCGTCCCGAGCTGATGGGGATCACCAAGGCCTCGCTCGCCACCGACTCGTGGCTCTCGGCGGCCTCCTTCCAGGAGACCACCCGGGTGCTCACCGAGGCGGCGATCGAAGGGCGCAAGGACGGCCTGTTCGGGCTCAAGGAGAACGTGATCATCGGGAAGCTCATCCCGGCCGGCACCGGCATGAACCGGTACCGCGACATCGCGACCAACGCGCCCGACTACGAGCCGTTGCCCTTCTACTCGTCCGACACCGAGCTCGACGGCGACCTCGACCTCGCGGCCTGGCTGGCCGACACCAGCGCCGGGTCCTCCGACGAAGGTGCGGCACTGTCGGCCGCGGGGTTCGGCACCGCCGCCGAGCCGACGGTCGAGAGCGTGCTCGAAGCCGTCCTCGACGTGCCCGAGCTCGTCGAGATCGTCGACGGCGAGGTGATCGAGGCACCCTCGGCCGAGCCGGAGGCCGACACCGGCAGCTGACACGAACGCAGAACACGCCGGGAAGCCAATCGCCGGAATGGCGGCTTGCATCCGAGGGGATGCAGGCCGCTATCCTGGTCCGTCGGCCTGACGCTCCCCGTCGTGGCCGGGTTCCGAGTCCCTTTTCGAGAAGATCGCACGTCTGTGCCGCGCCCGGAGCGGGCGCACGAGGAGAACCTTGCCCACCATCCAGCAACTCGTCCGCAAGGGCCGGGAGACCAAGCCCGAGAAGTCGAAGACGCCCGCGCTCAAGGGTTCGCCCCAGCGCCGCGGCGTGTGCACGCGCGTCTTCACCCACACGCCGAAGAAGCCCAACTCGGCGTTGCGCAAGGTCGCTCGTGTTCGCCTCACCACCGGCATCGAAGTCACCGCCTACATCCCCGGCATCGGCCACAACCTCCAGGAGCACTCGATCGTGCTCGTGCGCGGTGGTCGTGTGAAGGACCTCCCCGGTGTCCGCTACAAGGTCGTGCGCGGCGCGCTCGACGCCAGCGGTGTCTCCGACCGCAAGCAGGCCCGGAGCCGCTACGGCGCCAAGAAGGACGCGTAATGCCTCGCAAGGGACCCGCACCGCGGCGTGACCTCATGCCCGACCCCGTCTACCGGTCGGTCATCGTCACGCAGCTCGTGAACAAGATCCTCCAAGAGGGCAAGCGCTCCATCGCCGAGAAGATCGTCTACGACGCGCTCACCGACGTCGAGAAGAAGGCGGGCGGCGACCCGGTCGCGGTGCTCAAGCGCGCGGTCGAGAACGTGCGCCCCGCGCTCGAGGTGCGGAGCCGGCGCGTCGGTGGCGCGACCTACCAGGTGCCGGTCGAGGTGCGCCCGCGGCGCGCGACCACGCTCGCGGTCCGTTGGATCGTCGGGTACGCGCGGCAGCGTCGTGAGAAGACCATGGCGGAGCGCCTCGCCAACGAATTGATGGACGCGAGCAACGGGATCGGCGCGTCGATCAAGCGCAAGGACGACCTGCAGAAGATGGCGGAGTCGAACAAGGCATTCGCGCACTACCGGTGGTGATGCCTTTGACTCCGTTGATCTGTCCGCTGGTCTCGTTCGCCCGCTAGTCCCCGGCTCCGGAACCGGCCCCTGCGCCGGCGGACTGGGGCGGCGACGGCTCCGAGCGACACCGATCGGAGCGCCGGCTGCGGCCTACCTCGGCCGAGCCCCTGCTCCGCCTTCGGCGTCGGCCCTTCGGGCCGGGTCTCGGCCGACGGCCGGACGCCGTCCCGTGGCGGCCGCCGATCGAGACCCGACTCGTTGAGCCCGGTGCCGCCAGAGGCGGCGCCGGCAGGGGCTCGATCGGAGCAAGGCCGCAGGGCGGCGCTCCGGTCGGCGGCGACCGAC
>DASUMF010000090.1:0-5201 GCA_036277835.1 Acidimicrobiia bacterium | reverse complement strand
ACCGGGTCGAGCTTCTTGTCGCGCGCGAGCTGCGTGAGGTTGCGGCCGAACTGGTCGAGCACGAGCGAGCCCGACGGCTGCTCCTGCCCCGAGCCGCCGGCGCCCTGCGGCGCGCCTTCCTTGGCGCCCGCGTAGCCGGAGAGGAGCTGGATCACCTGCTGGCGCACGCGCGAGAGATCGGCGCCGAGCTTCACGAGCACCTGCGCGGCGACGCCTTCGCCCTCGCGGATGAGCCCGAGGAGGATGTGCTCGGTGCCGATGTAGTTGTGGCCGAGCTGGAGCGCCTCGCGCAGCGAGAGCTCGAGCACCTTCTTGGCGCGCGGCGTGAAGGGGATGTGACCCGACGGCGCGGCGCCGCCGTGGCCGATGATCTCCTCGACCTGCGCGCGGACCGCTTCGAGCGAGATGCCGAGCGACTCGAGTGCCTTCGCGGCGACGCCCTCGCCCTCGTGGATCAGGCCCAGGAGGATGTGCTCGGTGCCGATGTAGTTGTGGTTGAGCAGGCGCGCTTCTTCCTGCGCCAGGACGACCACTCGGCGGGCTCGATCGGTGAAACGTTCGAACACGGTAGGGATCCGCCTCTCGTCAGTCGGATGGACGCTCCACGCTCGACGTGCGCACGAGGGTTGCTCGCCCGGGTGCGTCGACGGGCGCAAGCGTCATGCTTGCAGTGTAATCGTCCCCTGCTCACTGCTTCTGGCCCCGCCGTCTCCGGCGAGTGAAGGGTGGCAGGTGTCTCAGTGTTCAGCGCCTCCGGCTTGGAGATTGTTCCCGTCCCTGCGTAGCGTTGCGCCATGACAGGGCAGGGAATCGCCTCACAACCGTCCTCGCCCGTCGATCTCGAGCCGCTCTCCTCCGATCTCGTACGGGTCGAGGCCGCGTTGCGGGAGGCCGTCCGGACCCCCGACCCTTTTCTCGGCGACGTGGCGGCGCACTTGATCGGTGCCGGCGGCAAGCGCATACGGCCCACCTTGACCCTGTGCGCGGCATACGCGTCCAGCTGGGGAGGGTCGGCGCGGACACCGTCCACGGATGACGCCGTCACCGGCGCGGTGGCGGTCGAGCTCGTCCACCTGGGATCGCTCTACCACGACGACGTCATCGACGAGGCCGAGACCCGTCGCGGCGTCCCGAGCGTCAACGCACGGTGGAACAACATCGTGGCGATCCTCGCGGGCGACTTCCTGCTCGCGCGCGCGTCGTCGCTCGCGGCGTCGCTCGGTGCCGACGTCGCCGCGCTGCTCGCCGCGACCATCGGGGAGCTCTGCCGCGGTCAGGTGCTGGAGCTCCAGCACCTCTTCGACGTCACGCGCACCGAAGAGGGCTACGAGAGCACGATCGAGGGCAAGACGGCCGCGCTCTTCGCCACCTCGTGTCGCATCGGCGGGATGGTCGCCGGCGTCGACGAGGTGACGCTCGACGCGCTGACCCGCTTCGGGTTGCACCTCGGCATGTGCTTCCAGGTGGTCGACGACGTGCTCGACCTCACCGCCACCGACGAAGCGCTCGGCAAGCACGCGGGTCAGGACCTCCTCGAGGGCGTGTACACGCTGCCCGTGATCTACGCGCTGCGCGACACGCCCGCCTTGGCCGACCGCCTCGGGCACCCGCTGTCGAACGACGAGCTCGACGAAGCACGCGGGATCGCGAACGCCAACGGCGCCATCGACGCCGCGCTCGACGTCGCGCAGGCGCACGCGACGAAGGCGATCGAGGCGCTGGAGAGCACCGACGCGCTCGACCCTCGCGTCTGCGGTGCGCTCACCTCGCTCGTGGAACGTCAGGTCACGCGCGAGAGCTGAGCTCCAGCTGATCGCTCCTCCATGCTCCTCGGCGCGTTCGCTTGAAGCACGCGGGTGCGCGGCGTAGCGTTGCCCGACACCCCCAGAGGAGGCAGGCCATGGGCATGTTCGACAAGATCAAGGGCGCGAAGGACCAGGCAGCCGACGCGATGGCGAACGCCGCCGCGATGCAACAGGCGGCCGGTGCGGCGGCTCCGGCCGGCATGGACATGTCGAGCATGCCGGGCATGGGTGGTCAGGACATGGCGAAGATGGCCGCCTACTCCCAGAAGGTCAACAAGATCGGCCAGGTCGGCGTCGAGGCTCCCGGCGTGATCCACGCGATCCGCGCGGTGGGCGAGCCCGACATCAGCGGCGCCACGTGGCACGAGTTCGACGTGAGCATCCGTCCGGCCGGCGGCGACCCGTACCAGACCACCATCGAGCAGAGCATGCTCCCCTTCCAGATGGAGGGGTTGTCGGAAGGGCAGGCGATCGTGGCGAAGTACGACCCCGACGTGCCCGCCGAGGCCATCATCCAGAGCTGGTAGTCGCATGGGACTGTTCAAGGACGCCAAGAACGCGATCAGCGGCGCCAAGGAGCTCGGCGATCACCACGGCGGGATGCCGTCGATCAGCGGGGCGTTCAAAGACGTCGCCGCGCTCGCCGACGACCGCGGCCAGGGCGACATCCTGAAGCACGGCACACCGGCCAAAGCGCGCGTGCTCAGCTTCGCGATGCCGCACCCCACCGAGAAGTTCACGATGCAGATCGACCTCGAGGTGCAACCCCCCGACGGGGAGCCCTACCGCGTCACGTACCTGTACCCGACCGCTCGTCAGAAGACCGTGCTCTCGGTCGGCATGGACGTGCCGGTGAAGATCTCCACCGACGACCCGCAACAGGTCGCGGTGCAGTGGGACGCCCTCAAGGGCTCCGTCGCCGCGCAGGGCGGCGAGATGAACGCCGCCATGCAGGGTCTGCAGAACACCTACGCGGGCACCGCCGACGCCGCCGGCCGCGCCGCGATGGCCGGTCAGGCGCCCACCTACGCGTCGCCCTTCACCGCCAACCCGACATTCCTGCCCCCGACCACACCGGCCGCTCCGACTCCCGCTCCCCCCGCTGCCGAGGCCCCGGCCGCCGACGACCCCGCCGAGCGGCTGAAGAAGGCGCAGCAGCTCTTCGACGCCGGCCTCATCACCGCCGCGGAGTTCCAGGACAAGAAGGCCGAGATCCTCAAGGACGTGTGACGCGTCCTGCATCGACGGCAGCCCGTCGCCGGTGCTCAGAGCTGGCGGGTGTGCTCCCGGAGGTACGCGCCGATCTCGTCGCGCACGTCTTCCTTCGCCTGACCCGCGAGCGTCACCCGCGTGCCCACCGGGTCGTCGGAGAACGTCGCCGACAGTCGGTAGAGCGTCTTCGCCATCCCGAACATGAGGATGCGCATCCCGACGCCCATCACCTGCGCCTCGAACACGAGCGTGTCGTACGACTCGTCCGCCAGGTGGTAGTCGCCGAGGAAGGAGGGCGGTCGGCTCTTCCACGCCGCCCGGTTCGCGTCCGGCGCGCCGTCGAGCCCGAACGCGAGCTTCACCTCATCGGCCATGGGTGGGCTTCCCTGCTCGCTCGTCGCTACCGGTTGCGCTCGTGCACGATGCGCAGGCCCTGCAGGGTGAGCCACGGCTCGGTGTGCTGGATCGTGCGCGAGTGCGGAGCGATCAGCTCCGCCAGGCCTCCGGTGGCCACCACCGTCGACGGTCCGAGCTCCGCCTCGAAGCGCTCGACCAGTGCGTCGATCTGACCGCTGAAGCCGTACACCGCACCCGACTGGATCGCTTCGATCGTCGACTTGCCGATCACGTTCTTCGGCTCGACGAGCTCGACGCGGCGCAACGCGGCTGCGCGCGCGAACAGCGCGTCGAGCGAGATCTCGATGCCGGGGAAGATCGCTCCGCCGAGGTACTCGCCCTTCACGCTCACCGCGTCGACCGTGTTCGCGGTGCCGAAGTCGACGACGATCGTCGGACCGCCGTAGAGGTCGTAGGCACCGATCGCGTTGGCGATGCGGTCGGCCCCGACGTTCTTGGGCTCGTCGTAGAGGATCGGCATCCCGGTGCGCACGCCGCTCTCGAGCACCAAGGCGGGGAACCCGAAGTAGCGCTCGCTCATCTCGCGCAACGCGGCGGTGACGCGCGGGACACCCGAGCCGATCGCGAGCCCGGTGATCTGTGCGTCGAACGAGAACCCGTGGAACCCGAGGAACTGCTGGAACATCAGCGCCAGCTCGTCGGACGTGCGCTCCACCACCGTGGCGATGCGCCAGTGGTCGACGAGCTCGTGCCCCGAGAACAGCCCGATCACCGTCTGGGTGTTGCCGCAGTCGATCGTCAGCAGCATGATGCTCCCCTCCTCATGTCGCTCACTCCGTGGCGAGGTCGAAGCCGATGTCGAGTGCGGGCGCCGACTGCGTGATCACGCTCGTCGACACGAGGTCGGCACCCGCCGCGGCGTACGCCGCCACGTTCTCGAGCGAGATCCCACCCGACACCTCGACGAGGACGCGACCGGCGATCAGCCGTACGCACGCGCGCACCTCGTCGGGCGTCATGTTGTCGAGCAGCACCATCGTCGCGCCGACGGCGAGCGCTTCCTCCACCTGTTCGACACGGTCGCACTCGACCTCGACGGTGCGACCGGGCCAACGCGAGCGCGCGCGCTGCACCGCGTCGGTGATGCTCAGCCCGCCGAGGTGGTTGTCCTTGATCAGCACGAAATCGGAGAGCGTGCCGCGGTGGTTCACGCCGCCGCCCGCGCGAACGGCCGCCTTCTCGAGCGCGCGGAGGCCGGGCAACGTCTTGCGGGTGTCCCACACCCGGGTGCGGTCGCCGGCTGCGAGCACGAAAGCGCGCGTGGCGCTCGCGACGCCGGAGAGGTGACACAAGAAGTTGAGCGCGGTGCGTTCGCCGGTGAGCACCGAGCGCAACGGTCCGCTCACCTGCCCGACCTTGGTGCCCGGCCCGACGGCGGCACCGTCGTCGAGGGTCCACTCCACGCCGACGCCGGGGTCGAGTTGGGCGAACACCTCGGTCGCGCACGCCGTGCCGGCGAGCACGCCGTCGGCCCGCGCCACGACCTCGGCAACGCCACGGGCGTCGCCGGGCACGAGCGCGGCCGTGAGGTCGCCGAGCGGACCGAGGTCTTCCGACAGCGCGAGGCGCACCGCCGCGCGTGTGGTGGCAACGGGTGCGTCGAAGTCGCCCGGCATCAAGAGCCCCTCGGTCCGGCGAACACGACCTCGCGCTGTGAACCGGACCCGGCGAGAGGAACGAAACGCGGCGCGGCGGTACCGGTGAACACGAAGCGCCCGAGGAATTCCGGGGACGTGGCCGGGAAGTCGATCCGGGTGTGCGTGCCCC
>DASUMF010000089.1:0-6093 GCA_036277835.1 Acidimicrobiia bacterium | reverse complement strand
CCAACGACGCGACGCGGTGATCATGGGCGTCGCGCAGGCTCTCGCGCTGTCACCGGGCGTGTCGCGCTCGGGCGTCACCATCTCGGCGGGACGCTGGCTGCGCTTCGACCGTGAGAGCGCGACTCGCCTCGCGTTCCTCATGAGCATCCCGATCACCGCGGGCGCGGTGGTCTACGAGACGTTCGACGTGTTCGTGAAGGGCGACGGCATCCCGCCCGGCTTCGGCGGCGCGTTCATCTGGGGGATCATCGCGTCCGGCGTCAGCGGGTTCATCGCCATCGCGTTCCTGCTGCGCTTCGTGCGCACGCACTCGTTCCGGCCGTTCGTGATCTACCGGCTGGTCGTCGGCACCGCGGTGATCATCATCTTCGCCACCGGCATCCGTTAGTCGCTCCACCCTCCCCGTTTTGGCGTACCGCAACCACCGCTGAGGGGGGTCCGGGTACGCCAAAACGAAACGAGGGAGAGGGTCAGGCGCCCGCGATGCTCATGTCGCCGATGAGCACGGTCATGCCGGCTGCGCCGCCGGGCAGCCACTCGAGGTCGGCACCGACGTGCACGACGTCGAGCAGCATGCGTTGGAGCGTCGACGCGATCGTGATCTCGCGCACCGGCTCGGCGAACTCGCCGCCGCGCACCATCAGCCCGTCGGCGCCGACGGAGAAGTCGCCGCTCACCGGGTTGGTGCCCGAGTGCAGGCCGCTGACCGACTGCACGTAGAGCGCCTCGGGCACCGACGCGAGGATCGCCTCCGGCGACATCGCACCCGGGCGCAGGTGCAACGCACGCGCACCCACGCCGGGCGGCGACTTGAACCCACCTCGCACCGCGGAGCCCGTGGTGACGGTGCCTCCCTTGCGCGCCGTGTAGCTGTTGTGCAGGAAACCCCGCAGCCGACCGGCGCCGATCAGCTCGTACCGGTGCGTGGGCACGCCCTCGGCGTCGTGGCCGGCCGCGCCGAACGACTCGGGGTCGGTCGGGTCGTCGACGAGAGTGATGTTCGACGCCGCGACCTCCTCGCCGTCGCGGCCGACGAACAGGGACCGCCCCCGCTGCACCGCCTCGGCCGAGAGCGCGCCACCGACGAGCGCGACGATCGAGCGGGTGACGAGCGGATCGAGCACCACCGGGAGCCGCTGCGACCGTGGTTGCGTGGCGCCGAGCAGGCGCACGGCGCGCTCGGCGGCGTCGCGCGCGGCTTTCTCGGGATCGAGCTCGCTGAACGTGCGGGCCGCCGAGAAGCCGCTGCCGGTGCGGGTGTCGACGCCCAGGCCCGCCATCGCGTATGCGGAACAGGAGCACATGGTGCGCCGGTTCGCGACCTCCACCCCGAGCGACGTGGCGACGGCGCTCTCGACGGCGGCGTCGCCGTACGTGGCCGACTCGACGCCCCGCACGCGTGGATCGATCGCCTTCGTCAGCGCGTCGAGCTCGATCGCGAGCGCGACCTTCTCCGCGGTCGGCACCGCGAGGAGGTCGTCGCGCCAGAGATCGAGCGAGGTCGCGGTGCGATCGGCGAACGAGGCGGGATCGGCGAGACCGTAGAACTCGTCGGGCGAACCGAACCCGGCGTTGTCGCGTGCGTCGGCGAGGGTGTCGGCGATCACGTCGGCGTCGAGCGAACCGGCCCACGCGTAGCCCTGACGCTGCCCGGCGATGACGCGGATGCCGACGCCCTCGATCTCGGCGACCGCGAGCGACTCGACCTCGCCGTCGAAGACCTTCACGTCGACGTCGCGCGACCGCACCGCGTAGGCCTCGATCTGCTCACCGTCGCGAGCCGCGCCCGCGACGGAGCGGGCGAGCGCGAGGAGGTTGGTGTCACTCACCGGCGGTACCGCCGACGGTGAGCTCGGCCACCCGCAACGTCGGCTGCCCCGACGAGACGGGCACGCCCTGGCCGTCCTTGCCGCAGGTGCCGGCCCAGGTGTCGAAGTCGGAGCCGACGGCGTCGACCAGGCGCAGGGTCTCGGGACCGTTGCCGATGAGCTGGGCGGCGCGCACCGGCTCGGTGATCTCGCCGTGCTCGATCATGTACGCCTCGGTGATGCCGAAGACGAAGTCGCCGGTGGCGGTGTTCACCTGCCCACCGCCGAGCGCGACGCAGTAGAGGCCGTACGGCGTGTCGCGGATGATCGCGTCCGGGTCGTCGTCGCCTTCGAGGAGGAAGGTGTTGGTCATCCGCACCATCGGGAGGTCCTGGTACGTCTCGCGACGACCGTTCCCGCTGCTCGCTCGCCCTTCCTTGCGCGCGCGCACGAGGTCCCACATGTAGTCGGTGAGCACGCCGTCCTCGATGAGCACGTTGCGCTGCGCGGGCGCGCCCTCGTCGTCGATCGCGTAGGTGCCCCACTCGCGCGCGTACGTGCCGTCGTCGACGAGCGTGATGAGCGGCGATGCCACGAGCTCACCGACGCGGCCGCGGAACACCGACGCGTCCTTGTCGACGAGGTCGGCTTCGAGCCCGTGCCCACACGCCTCGTGGAAGAGCACGCCTCCTGCACCACGCTTGAGCACGACGGGCAACTTGCCGCGCGGCGCCGGCCGCGCGTCGAGCATCGTGAGCGCGCGCCGCGCCGCGACGCGCGCCACCTCTTCGGGCTCGATCTCGTCGAAGAGCTCGAAGCCGATCGTGCGACCGGGCGCTTCGAAGCCGGTCTGCATGCCGGTGTCGCCCACCGCGACGCAGTTGACCCCGAACCGGGTGCGGACGCGGTCGTCGCCGACGAGCAGGCCGTCGGAGTTCGCGATGAGCACCTGACGACGGGCGTCGGCGTAGGTGGCGCTCACCTGGCGGATGGCATCGCTCTCGGCGCGTGCGGCGTGGTCGGCGCGCTCGAGCATCTCGGCCTTGCGCACCTTCGCCACGCTCTCGGGCAACACGCGGACGTCGTGCGTGGGGGTGACGGACCGGCGGGTGAGGGGCACGACGCGGGTCTCACCCGGTCCGGCGGCGGAGGCGGCGGCGGCCGCGGCCTCGGCAGCGGAACGCAGCCCCGCCTCGCTGAGATCGGCCGTGTGGGCGAACCCGGTGGTCTCGCCGCGCACGACCCTGATGCCCGCGCCGCGCTCGCGCCCGGAGACGAACTCCTCGACCTTGGTGTCGTCGAGGCGGGCCGAGGCGACCCGGCGATCCTCCGCGAACACCTCCGCGAAGTCGCCGCCACTCCTCAGGGCTTCGTGCAGCGTGCGTTGGAGCACGGCGTCGTCGATCACGGAGCACCTTCTCCTCGGTCGGTCCCTCCGTCGGTCCGGGTCGGTCCCACGGTCGTTTCCCCGCTCGACCCTTGGGCGACGTATCGGATCGCGGGCCTCGAGGGTTGTCTATCGTAGGCCGATGTCGTTGCGCCCCGGTCTGGCTGCCTCCGCGACGCTCGTCGTCTCCGAGGACGACACCGCGCTCGCGCTCCACACCGGCGACGTGCCGGTGCTGGCCACGCCGCGCGTGGTGCGCCTCGCCGAGGAGGCCACCGTGCTCGCCATCGAAGGCACGCTCGCCGACGACAGCACGAGCGTCGGTTACCGGGTGCAGCTCGACCACCTCGCACCGACCCCGGTCGGCGGCAAGGTGCGGGCCGAGGCGACCCTCGAGGCGATCGAGGGCCGCCGCCTCACGTTCCGCGTGTCGGTGAGCGACGGGCACGGCCTCGTGGCCGCCGGGCGCATCACGCGCGTCATCGTCGAGCGGGAGCGCTTCATGGAGAAGGCCACCGGCGAGTAGGCCCAGTCAGAGCGAGGTCTGGTCAGAGCGAGGCCAGGAAGTCGTGGACGGCGGCGCGCCACGCCAGCGGGTTCTCGAACTGCGGTGAGTGCCCGGCGTCGGGGATCTCGACGAACCGTGCACCCGCGACCGCGTCGGCGATCGCCCGTGAGGGCTCCGCGAACTCGCGGTCCTGGTCGCCGACGATCACCAGGGTCGGCACCGTGATCGCAGCGGCGAGCGCGTCGAGCTGGTCGGGCTGCGTCGTGATCTCCACCGCGAGCGTCGACCACATCACGGGCGACAACGACGCCCACTTGGCAGCCGCGTACTCCGCGAACCCGGGGCGCTCGGCCACGACGCGGCGGTAGGCCTCGGAGCCGAGCGGGTCGAGCTCGTCGGACACCTGCTTGAGGGTGGTCATGCCGTGGGTGCGGGCGATCTCGGCCCCCATCGCGACGATCTCGGCGTTGATCCCGGGCGGCGCTGCGGGCGAGGTGTCCATGAAGACGAGGGCACGCGCAGCAGTGGGCTCGTGGAGGACGGCCCGCCGCACCGCCATCCCGCCCATCGAGTGACCGAGCAGGCGCACGTCGCCGAGCCCGAGGGCCTGGGCGACGGACCACACGTCGGCGCCGAGGCGATCGAGGCTGTAGGCCGCCGGGTCGTCGGGATGGTCACTCGCCCCGTGGCCCCGGTGGTCGAACGTGGCCACCCGGTGGTCGACGGCAAGGGCATCGAGATGGTCGGCGAAGTCCTCCTTCGCACCCCCGAAGCCGTGCACGAGGAGCAGCCCGGGCGAATCCGGGTCGCCCGCCACCACGGCCGCGAGGCTGACGCCGTCGTCGACCACGACCCGCGCCTGCTCGATCGACGGCGAGAAGGCCGGCCGCGAACCTGCGGTTCCCTGCACGGGGCGCAATCTACGCCCGGGACGGCGGCACGGATCCCACCTCGTAACATGACTCCGATGGCTGCGACCGAACGCGCGCGCGCGCGAGACCCGCGAGACGACGCGCAGCGCACCCGCCGCATCGCGCTCCTGAAGATCTGCCTGCGCCTCCTCGTGAGCGCGGCGTTGCTCGCGTTCCTCGTCACGAAGATCCCGGCCGGCAGCGTCGAGCCGAAGGACACCCACGCCGGCACGCTCTTCTTCTTCTTCGCCGCGCTCGCGCTCACCTTCGGCGGGTTCGTGCTCTCGGCATGGCGCTGGCAGCGCGTGCTCGCGGTGTTCGACGTCGAGATCGGGCTCCGCACCCTCTTGTCGCACTACCTCGCCGGCCAGTTCGTCGGGAACGTGCTGCCCTCCACCATCGGGGGCGACGTGTTGCGCGTGAGCCGCTCGTCGAAGACGGCCGGTGGCGACGTCGCCTTCGCGTCGGTGGCGATCGAGCGCCTCACCGGATTCGTCGCGCTCCCGCTGCTCACGCTGTTCGGCATCCTCGTCAGGCCGTCACTGCTCGAGCTCCCGCACGCGTGGATCTCGATCGCGATCGCCGGCGCGACGGTGATCGCGCTCATGGTCGTGCTGTTCGTCGCCGGTCACCCCGACCTCGCCGGACGCTTCGAGAAGCACCAGAACTGGATGCGGTTCGTCGGCGCAGTGCACATCGGTGTCGACCGCCTCCGCCGCGAGCCGCGCCGGGCGGTGAGCGTGCTCGTCGCCGCCGTCGCGTACCAGGCGTCGGTGGTTGCCGCGGTGTGGTGCGCGATCCACGCGCTCGGGGTGTCGATCCCCAACGGCGCCGTGCTCGCGTTCATCCCGGCCGTCGCGATGGCACAGGTGCTCCCCGTCTCGCTCGGCGGCCTCGGGATCCGGGAAGGCCTGCTCGTGCTGCTGCTCCACCCGCTGGGTGTCCCCACCGGGAAGGCGATCGGTGTCGGCCTCCTCTGGTACGGGATGACGCTGCTCGTGAGCCTGATCGGCGCACCTGCCTTCGCGGTCGGTCACCGCCACCCTGCCGACGACGACACCTCCGAATCGCACGACTCCGACGCTGCCGAGGTGCACGCACCCGCGTCGTCGCAATGAGCGTCACCGAACACCCGGCGCCCTCCGGTGAGGAGCCGGCGCCGGCAGCGAGCCCATCGACGCGCCGTCGACTCCCCGGTGGCCGCCGCCTGCGCGACGGTCACCACGTGTACTGGTGGGTGGAGATCCTCGCCGTCCTCGCGTTCTACCTCGTGTACTCCGGGGTCCGGAACCTGCATCACGGCAACGCGACCGAGGCGTTCGACCACGCACGTGATCTCATCGACCTGCAGAAGACGCTCGGGATCTACGTCGAGGAGTCGATCCAGGGCTGGGCCCTCGGCGTCCGGCCCCTGATCATCTTCGCCAACTACTTCTACGGCTCGTTGCACTTCATCGTCACCGGTGGCGTGATGATCTA
>DASUMF010000088.1:0-2727 GCA_036277835.1 Acidimicrobiia bacterium | reverse complement strand
GACGAAGCCCGCGACCACGACGTCGGGATGCACCGAGTCGAGCAACCGGGCGAGCAACTTCGGCCAGGTGCGGTTCCCGATCGCACCCGACGTGAGGAGCCCGCTCCCGCTGACCGCGTGGAGGTGCGACTCGACTCCGAGGGGAGCCAACGCGCCCGCGAAGCTGCACGCCGGCTGCGTCATGAGCGAGTCGCCGATCACGAGCACCGTCGTAGTGGTGTCGACCCCGGCGGGCGGCTTGACGGTGTCGCCGCAGAGGCTGCTCGTCACATCCGGCTCCGGCGACGAGTCGTCGCGCAACAGCAACCAGCCGCCACCGACGAGGAGCACGACGACCGCGACCGCGGCCGTCGCGACGACCCCGGGGCTCCACCTGCGGGGCGGACCCGACGACGGACGCGGCTCGGACGGTGCGGGGCTCAGGTCGACGGCCATGCCTCGACGTACCCCGTTTCCCATGTTCTGATGCTTTGGCGTCAGTAGCGCGCCCATGCTGCGCGTTTCTGACGCCGAAACAGGACGGACGCGCTCAGGCGACCTTGTCGAGGGCTTGGGTGAGGTCGGTGACGAGGTCGTCGACGTGCTCGATGCCGACGCTCACGCGCACGAGCGCAGGGTCGACGGCGAGCGGCGAGTCGGCCGCCGATGCGTGCGTCATGCGGGCCGGGTGCTCGATCAGCGACTCGACCCCGCCGAGCGACTCGGCCAGCGTGAACAGGCGCGTGCTCGCGACGATCTCCAGCGCGGCGTCTTCTCCCCCGGCGGCGAGGAACGACACCATGCCACCGAAGTCCTGCATCTGACGCCGGGCGACCTCGTGGCCCGGGTGCGACTTCAAGCCCGGGAACAGCACTCGCGACACGGCCGCGTGCGCGTCGAGCGCGTCGGCGATCGCGCGTGCGTTCGCGCAGTGGCGTTCCATGCGCACCGCGAGGGTCTTGATGCCGCGCAGCACGAGGTAGCAGTCGAACGGGCTCGGCACCGCGCCGGTGGCGTTCTGCAAGAAGCCGATGCGCTCGGCCAGCTCGGGATCCGAGGTTGCCGCGAAGCCACCGACGACGTCAGAGTGACCGCCGAGGTACTTCGTGGCCGAGTGCACCACCACGTCGGCACCGAACGCGAGCGGCTGCTGGAGGTACGGCGTCGCGAACGTGTTGTCGACGACCACCAGCGCGTCGCGCGCGTGCGCGATCTCGCACACCGCCGCGATGTCGACGACGGTGAGCGCAGGGTTCGTGGGCGACTCGACCCACACGATGCGCGTGCCGTCGACCCAACGGCTCGCGAGCGCGTCGATGTCGGTGAGGTCGGCCGCGCCCCACTCGAGCCCGGCCGGCGCGAGCACCTTGGAGACGAGCCGGAACGTGCCCCCGTACGCGTCGTTCGGGAGCAACACGCGGTCGCCCGGAGCGAGCGTGCGCAGGATCGCGTCTTCGGCCGCCATCCCGCTGGCGAACGCGAAGCCGCGTGCCGCCCCCTCGAGCGACGCCAGGCACTCCTCGTACGCGAGGCGCGTCGGGTTGGCCGACCGGGCGTACTCGAAGCCCGCGTGCTCGCCCACCGCCGACTGCACGAACGTGGACGACAACGACAGCGGTGGCACGACCGCACCCGTGGTGGGATCGGGCTCCTGCCCGGTGTGGATGGCACGGGTCTCGAAGCGGTCGTGCGGATCGTGCACGCCGCTCACGTGGGCGCCCGCGAGGCGAGGAAGGTGAGGACGTCGGACCGGGTGAGCACGCCGACGGGGTGCCCGCCGTCGAGCACGAGCACCGCGGTGCACCGATCGAGACGCTCGACCACGTCCGACACGCTCTCCCCCACGCCCACCATCGGTGGCGCGGGCTCCATGAGCTCGCGGACCGGGAGGTCGAGCGCGTGGCCGTCGCGAAAGGCGCGGTCCATCAGCGGCAACTCGGAGACCATGCCCGAGATCTCCTTCGCGGCCAGTGGCGGCTCCGTGGACACCGACACCACCAGCTGCGACACGCCGAGCTCGTGCATGCGCGCGAACGCGTCGCGCGCGACCACGTCGTCGGTGATCACGACGAGGTCGGGGATGGCGCCGTCCTTCGCGGCCAGCACGTCGCCCGCGGTGACGCCCTCGTTGCGCACGAACCCGTAGCTCGCCATCCAGTCGTCGTCGAAGATCTTGGACAGGTAGTTGCGCCCGGAGTCGGGAAGCAACACGACGACCACGTCGTCGGGGCCGAGCTCCTCGCCGACGACGAGCGCGGCGTGCACCGCGGTGCCGCACGACCCGCCGATGAGCAGCCCCTCCTCGCGCGTGACGCGCCGCGCCGCGGCGAACGACTCCGCGTCGGTGACCATCACCGTGCGGTCGACGACCGACGGGTCGTACGTGGTGGGCCAGAAGTCTTCGCCCACGCCTTCGACGAGATACGGGCGACCGGTGCCCCCGGAATACACCGAGCCCTCGGGGTCGGCACCGATGATCTGCACGTTCGGGTTCTGGGCCTTCAGCGCGCGGGCGACGCCGGTGATGGTGCCGCCGGTGCCGATGCCGGCCACGAAGTGCGTGACCCGCCCCGCGGTCTGCTCCCAGATCTCAGGGCCGGTGGAGCGCTCGTGCTCCGCGGGGTTGGCGGGGTTCTCGTACTGGTTGGGTCGGAACGCGCCCGGGGTCTCGCGCGTGAGCCGGTCGGCCACGGAGTAGTACGAATCGGGATGCTCGGGCGGCACGGCCGTCGGGCAGACGACGACGTC